>SLRI01000693.1 GCA_007131045.1 Rhodospirillales bacterium | reverse complement strand
TTCGGCATCGTCCAGGAGACCATCAACTACACCAACCACACGCTGCTGCCCGAGGCGCTCGAGCGCTGGCCGGTGCAGCTGATGGAGCAGATGCTGCCGCGCCACATGCAGCTGATCTACGACATCAACGCGCATGTCCTGAACAAGCTGCGCCGGGCGCCCGGCAACGACGACCCGTTCCTCGCCGACGTCTCGCTGATCGAGGAGGGCTACGGCCGGGCGGTGCGGATGGGCCATCTGGCGTTCGTCGGCGCCCGCAAGGTCAACGGGGTCTCGGCTCTGCATACCGAGCTGATGAAGGAAACCGTCTTCAAGACACTGCACCGCTGGTTTCCGGACAAGATCACCAACAAGACCAACGGCATCACGCCGCGGCGCTGGCTGATGGGCTGCAACCCGCAGCTCTCTTCCCTGCTCGACGAGCAGATCGGCGACGCCTGGCGGGGCGATCTGACACGGCTCGAGGCGCTCGAGCCGCTGCTCGAGGACAGCGCCTTTCAGGATGCGTTTCGTGCCGTCAAACGGCAGAACAAGGTGCTCTTGGCCCGTACCATAGCCGAGCAGCACGGGCTGGTGCTCGACCCCGATGCGATCTTCGACATCCAGATCAAGCGCATCCACGAGTACAAGCGCCAGCTCTTGAACATTCTCGAGGCCATCGCCCTCTACGATGCGATCCGCACCGCCCCGGAGCAGAGCTGGACACCCAGGGTCAAGCTGTTCGCCGGCAAGGCCGCACCCTCCTACAGCCGGGCGAAGCTGATCATCAAGCTGATCAACGACGTCGCCGAGGTGGTGAACAACGATCCGCTGGTCGGCGACCGGCTCAAGATCCTCTTCGTGCCCAACTACAACGTCTCGCTGGCCGAGCAGATGATCCCGGCGGCCGAGCTCTCCGAGCAGATCTCGACCGCCGGCATGGAGGCTTCGGGCACCGGCAACATGAAGTTCGCGCTCAACGGTGCGCTCACCGTCGGGACGCTCGACGGCGCCAATGTCGAGATGCGCGAGCACGTGGGGGCCGAGAACTTCTTCATCTTCGGGATGACCGCCGATCAGGTGCTCGAGGCGCGGCTGCGGCGGGATGCGGCGCGCGCCGCGATCGAGGGCTCGCCGGTTCTCGCCCGGGTGCTCGATCTGGTCGATCGCGGCCACTTCTCGCCCACCGACCCCGGCCGCTTTCGCCCGATCATCGACGATCTGCGGAATCTCGACCACTTCATGGTGTCCGTAGATTTCGCCGCTTACTGGGAAAAGCAGCGCGAGATCGACGAGGCCTTCACCGATCAGCGCCGCTGGACCCGTATGGCCGCCTGCAACACGGCGCGGATGGCCTGGTTCTCCTCCGATCGCACGATCGGCGATTACGCCCGGGAGATCTGGCGCTGCTGACGGTCGGTTGCCTCGCACGGCCGGGCTGATGCCCGAGGATTGAACTACACGGCTCCGACCTCTACTGCTGATAATTCCGCTACGATCGTCTCAGGGCGTGCTGCGTGACCTCGGCGCAGGCGCCGACGATCCCTTCGATGCGAGGGTGCGTTGCAGGATGAGGTGCGGCACGCCGAGAGCGCGGCAGAGCTTGCTGACCGGGACAGGCCGGGCGACGTGCGCGCTCTGCTGCGCCTGCAGCTGCTCGCCCGGCAATCGTCGCTCGCCGTCATCAATACCGCCGTCGCCCTGGTCTTCGCCGCCACCGCCTCGCTCCATGCGCCGCTCGAGCTGGTTGCCGGCTGGCTCGGCTACATCGTGCTCGCCCAGGCCCTTCGCCTGGCACTGATCCGGCGCTGGCGGACGATCCACCTGTCGGCCGGCAGCGCCGGCGCCGGTGCCATCATTGGCGATGCGAGCCTCGGCCGCCGGCTGACCATCGGCTCGCTCGCCGCCGGCGTCGGCTGGGGTGCGATGGGCTGGCTGTTCATCGGTGCCGAGGCCGTGCTCTTTCAGGTCGTCGTCGCCTTCGTGCTCGCCGGCATGGCCGCGGGCTCGATCACCGCGCTGCCCGCCCATCCGCCGGCCTTCTTCGCCTTCCTCCTGCCGGCACTGCTGCCGACCGCGCTGCGCCTGCTCCTGGACCAGGGCCCGCACAGCGATGTCATGGGGCTGCTCATCCTGGGCTTCGCTCTCGGCATCGGCCATCTCGGGCTGCACGACTTCCGCTCGCAACGGGCCAGTGCCGAGCTCTTCTTGACCAACGAGGGGCTCGTCGCGTCGCTGCGCCAGTCCGAGCAGGAGCTCGAGCGCCGGGTGGTCGAGCGCACCCGCCAGCTGCAGAGCGCCAACGAGCAGATGGCAGCGGAGATCAAAAAACGGCGCCGCTCCGAGGCCCAGGTCCGCCATCTCCTGCACCACGATCCCCTGACCAGCTTGCCCAACCGACTCGTTTTCGCCGATCGCCTGGCGATCGCGCTGCGCCGGGCCCAGCGCGAAGGCTCGAAGGTCGCGGTCGTGCTCTTCGACATCGACCGCTTCAAGAGCGTCAACGACAGCCACGGCCACCTGGTGGCCGACGCCCTGTTGCGCGCCCTGGCCGGCCGGCTGCAATCGGCCCTGCGCGCCAGCGATACCCTGGCCCGCCTCGGCGGCGACGAGTTCGGCGCCGTCTTCCCGGACCTCGAGAAGCAGGCCGACGCCGAGCGCCTGGCGGGCAAGCTGCTCGAGCTGGCGCGCGAACCCTTCCGGATCGAGGGCCGCCTCGTCGCCATCTCGCTCAGCATCGGCGTCTCGCTCTTCCCGGCACACGGCGGCGAGCCTGCGGCCTTGATGAGCGGCGCCGACCTCGCGCTCTACGACGCCAAGCTCGCCGGCCGCGACCGCTACAGTATCCTCACGGCCGAGATGCTGCATCGCTCGAAGGCCGAGCGGCAGACCGAGCGCGAGCTGGAGGGTGCCGCGGCCCGAGGCGAGCTGCGCGTGGTCTACCAGCCGCAGTTCTCGCTCGGGCGCAAGCTCGTCGTGGGGGCCGAGGCGCTGGTCCGCTGGGCCCATCCCGAAAAGGGTCTCCTGGCCCCGGCGGCCTTCATCCCGGCCGCCGAAGCCTCGGGGCTGGTGCGCGAGATCGACAGCTGGGTGCTCGCCACGGCCTGCCGCCGGGCCGCCTTCTGGCAAGGCCACGGCCATCCGGTGCGGGTGGCGGTCAACCTCTCGGCCTCGGCGTTCCGCCAGCCGGGGCTGGCACCGCAGATCGCCGCGCATTTGGCGACGGCCGGGCTCGACCCGCGCCTTTTGGAGGTCGAGATCACCGAGAGCGCCTATCTCGATCGCGAAACGACCAGCGTCGACGTCCAGCTGCAGCAGATCAAGGCGCTCGGCGTGCGCATCGCCATCGACGATTTCGGCACCGGCTTCGCCTCCCTCGCCTATCTCCGCTGGCTGCCGCTCGACGTCATCAAGATCGACCGCTCGTTCGTCGCCGGCATCGCCAGCAGCCGCCACGACGAGGCGATCGTCGCCAGCACGGTGGCGCTGGCGACCAGGCTCGAGAAGACGGTGATCGCCGAGGGGGTGGAAACAGCGGCCCAGCTCGAGATCCTGGCGCGGCTCGGCTGCGACGAGATGCAAGGCTACCTCTTCGGTCGCCCGGCGAGCGAAAGCAGCCTGCGCCGCCGCCTCGCCGCTTGACCGGTTATCGGCTAGAAGGACCTCGTTCGACAGCAGGGGATCTCCATGCCGTTTCGTCGTCACGTGCTCGCCGTCTTTGCCGCCCTCGGGCTCACCGCCGCACCGCTCGCCGGACACGGCCAGGACGTGCCGGTGATCGCCGGAGCGTCGGACCTGCAGTTCGCGCTCGAGGAGATCGCCGCCGCGTTCGAAACGGATACCGGCAACGCGGTCCGCCTCTCGATGGGCTCCTCCGGCAACTTCGCCCGGCAGATCCGCCAGGGTGCGCCGTTCGAGATGTATCTCTCCGCCGACGAAGCCTTCGTGCTCGATTTGCACCGGGACGGCTTCACCCGCGACGAGGGCGACCTCTACGCCATCGGCCGGATCGTCGTCATCGCCCCCGCGGGCTCGCCGCTCGAGCCCGACGCCGACCTCGCCAACCTCGAGGCGATGCTGGCCCTGGGCTCCATCAGCCGCTTCGCCATTGCCAACCCCGAGCACGCGCCCTATGGCCGGGCGGCCAAGGAGGCGCTGATCACCCGCGGCTTGTGGGACGCCGTCGAGCCCAGGCTGGTGCTCGGCGAGAACGTCAGCCAGGCGGCACAGTTCGCGACCTCGGGCAATACCGAGGGCGGCATCATCGCCTATTCGCTCGCCCTGGCAGCGCAAGTCTCGGCCCTGGGCGATTGGACGCTGCTGCCCGAGGAATGGCACGAGCCGCTCCGCCAGCGGATGGTGCTGCTGCCCCATGCGGGCCCGGTGGCGGAAGCGTTCTACGCCTATCTGCAGGAGCCCGCCGCCCGTGCCATCTTCCGCCGGTACGGCTTCGTCCTGCCGGGCGAGCAGAGCTGAGCCACGAAGGCTGAAACGGGATGGACTGGACGGCCCTCTGGCTCTCGCTCCGCCTCGCCTTTTGGACCGTGGTCCTTCTCCTGCCGATCGGCATCTGGCTCGGCCGGGTGCTGGCCTACCGCGATTTTCGCGGCAAGGGCCTGATCGAGGCGCTGGTGGCCCTGCCGCTGGTCCTGCCGCCCACCGTCTTCGGCTACTACCTGCTGGTCGCCTTCGGCGCCGCCTCGCCCTTGGGCCAGATCTGGCAGGCGCTCACCGGCACGTCACTGGTCTTCACCTTCGAAGGCCTGCTCGTGGCCTCGATCATCTTCAACCTGCCCTTCGCGATCCAGCCGATGCAGCGCGGCTTCGAGGCGATAGCACCCGAAATCCGCGAGGCCGCCGCCGCTTGCGGCATGCCGCCCTGGCGCGCCCTTCTGCGCGTCGAGTTGCCGCTCGCCTGGCCCGGCATCCTCACCGCGATGGTCCTCAGCTTCGCCCACACGCTCGGCGAATTCGGCATCGTCCTGATGGTCGGCGGCTCGATCCCGGGCGAGACCAAGACCATCGCGATTGCCATCTACGACCGGGTCCAGGCCTTCGACGACCGGGCGGCGGCCGAGATGTCCGCGCTCCTGCTCGCCATCTCGCTCGCCACCATCGCACTGACCTTCGCCTTCTCCAGGCGGGTCGGCCGGCGGCTCGGATGACCGGCCTCGAGGTCGAGCTTCAGCAGGCGACGCCGATACCGCTCGCTGCAACCTTCGCCTGTGCGCCGGGTGAGGTCCTGGCATTGGTCGGCCCCTCGGGCAGCGGGAAGTCGACCATCCTGCGCTCGATCGCCGGCAGCTACCAGCCCGAGCGCGGCATCGTCCGGGTCAACGGCGCGACCTGGCTCGACAGCGCGCAGGGCCGCCGCCTGCCGGCACATCGCCGCCGGGTCGGCATGGTGTTCCAGAGCTATGCCCTCTTCCCGCACATGACGGCGGCCCGGAACCTGATGGCGGCGATGGGCCACGTGCCGCGGGGCGAGCGCAGCGGGCGGGCGCGGCGGCTGCTCGAGCTCGTCCATCTCGACGGCCTCGAGGAGCGCCGCCCGGCCGAGCTCTCAGGCGGCCAGCAGCAGCGGGTGGCGGTGGCCCGGGCGCTGGCGCGCGAGCCGGCGGTGCTGCTCCTCGACGAGCCCTTCTCTGCGGTCGACAAGGCGACCCGCCAGCGGCTCTACCGCGAGATCGCCGAGCTGCGTCGCGTGCTCGACATGCCGGTGGTGCTGGTCACCCACGATCTCGACGAAGCCGTGATGCTGGCCGATCGGATGGTCGTGCTGTCGCGCGGCCGGACCCTGCAGACCGGCACGCCCGAGGACGTCACCACCCGGCCCGCCTCGCCCGAGGTGGCGCGGCTCGTCGATCTGCGCAATCTCTTCGAGGCCGAAGTCAGGGCGCAAACGCCCGAGGCGACACTGCTCGACTGGTCCGGACGCCAGCTGGAAGTGGCGAAGCGCCCCGACCTCGCCCCCGGCACACCGGTGGCCTGGGTGGTGCCCGACGGCTTCGTCGTGTTGCACCGCCGCGACCGGCCGTCCAGGGGCGAGCACGAGAACCCGATCGAGGGCCGGATCGAGACGGTCCTGATCACCGGCCAGACCGCCCAGCTGACGCTGCGCCCGGACCACGACAGGCGCCTGCCGCTGCACTTCTCGGTGCCGCTGCACGTCGCCCGGCGCAACGCCATCGAGCCCGG
>SLRI01000315.1 GCA_007131045.1 Rhodospirillales bacterium | reverse complement strand
TCTACTACGATTTGGCCGCGGCGCGCGAGGAGCGTGGTCTCGACGGCAAGGTGGCGCTGATCCGGCTCGAGCAGGTGGCCCCCTTCCCCGAGGACGCGCTCGCCGAGGAGCTGGCCCGCTATCCGAAGGACGCCAAGTATGTCTGGTGCCAGGAGGAGCCGCGCAATCAGGGCTCGTGGTTCTTTGCAGCACCCCGAATCGAGAACCTGATGGAGGACCGGGAGGTCGGCCAGCGGAGGCTCGCCTATGCCGGGCGCAAGCCGGCAGCGGCCCCCGCCACCGGGTTCCACGCCCAGCACGAGCGTGAGCAGCGGGCATTGATCGACGAGGCTCTGGCCGGTTGATGCTCGGCCGGTTGATCCTGGGGCCGGTTGATCCCGGCGAGCGAAATCGAGGACGGAAGGACGGGTGATGAGCGGCGAGATCAGGGTGCCCACATTGGGCGAATCGGTGAGCGAGGCGACCATCGCCCGCTGGCTCAAGAAGGCCGGTGACGCGGTCAAGGTCGACGAGCCCCTGGTCGAGCTCGAGACCGACAAGGTGAGCCTCGAGGTGCCCTCGCCGATGGCCGGGGTTCTCTCCGAGATCATGGTCGAGGAGGGCACCGACGTCGAGGTGGGGGCGCTTCTCGGCACGATCGAGGAAGGCGAGGGCGCGCCCGCCGCAAAAGAGGAGAAGCCGAAGGAGGAAAAGCCGAAAGAGGAGAAGCCGAAAGAGCAGGCCGCAGCGCCTGCAGAGAAGGCTGACGACAAAGGCGACGGGGCCGACAAGAGCGGGCCCGCCGCCAAGAAGCTCGCCGCCGAAAAGGGCCTCGATCTCGCCGACATCGAGGGCACCGGGCCCAAGGGCAACGTCACCAAGGGCGACGTCCTGAAGGCCGAAAAGAAGCCCGCCGAAGCCAAGCCGGCACCGACGGCCCCGTCCACCCCCGCCGGGCGCGAGGAGCGGGTCAAGATGACCCGGCTCAGAAAGCGCATCGCCGAGCGGCTGAAGGAGGCGCAGAACACCGCCGCGATGCTCACCACCTTCAACGAGGTGGACATGTCGGCCGTCATGGACCTCCGCAAGTCCTACCAGGACGCCTTCGTCAAGAAGCACGGCATCAAGCTCGGCTTCATGTCCTTCTTCGTGAAGGCCTGCATCGACGCCTTGAAGGCCTATCCCGCGGTCAACGCCGAGATCGACGGCGACGAGGTGGTCTACAAGCACTACTACGACGTCGGCGTGGCGGTCAGCTCGGACGCCGGTCTTGTCGTGCCCGTGGTGCGCAACGCCGATGCGATGAACCTCGCCCAGATCGAGGCCGCGATCGCCGATCTCGGCACCCGGGCCAAGAACGGCAAGCTCGCCATGGAGGAGCTCACCGGCGGCACCTTCACCATCACCAATGGCGGCATCTTCGGCTCGATGCTCTCCACGCCCATCCTCAACCCGCCCCAGGTCGGCATCCTCGGCATGCACAACATCGTCCAGCGCCCGGTCGTCGTCGACGGCGGCAAGATCGAGGCCCGGCCGGTGATGTTCCTCGCCCTCTCCTACGACCACCGCATCATCGACGGCCGCGAGGCCGTGAGCTTCCTGGTGCGCGTCAAGCAGTGCATCGAAGACCCGACCCGGATGCTGCTCGACGCTTGAGCGGCGGAAAAGAAGGAAAGAACGCAGGGAGGATGATCCTCCCCACTCTTCTATTCTACTTTCCTAGAAGGGTGGCGGCCGAAGACGCCTGCTGGCCTCTGTTCGCTCGTCAGATCTTGCGCCCGGGCCGCACCATTTCAACACGGAAACGCGTAGATGTCGGCGTCCAGGTCCTTGCCGCCGTCGAGTGCTGTGGCGATGAGTTCGGCGGCGACGCGGGAGTAGGTGATGCCGTTGCCGCCATAGCCCATGACGGCCTGGATGCGCGGGTGCTTCGGCACTGACCCGATGAAGGGCAGGCCGGTCGAGGTGCTGCCGAAGGCGCCGGCCCACTGGAACTCGGGGCGGCAGTCGAGCTTGGGCAGCAGCTCGCCGAGCATCCGGGTCAGCGTTTCGGCCTTCTGCTCGATCAGTGCGTCACGCTTTTCCTCGTCGGTGAAGTCCTCGTCCTCGCCGCCGCAGATAACCCGGCCGTCGCTGGTCGTGCGGATGTAGAGATAGGGATCGGAGGCCTCCCAGATGAAGGCCTGGTCCTTCCAGAGGTTGGTCGGCTGCGGCCGGGTGGCGATCGACTAGGCGGAGATGATCTGGTGCGGAGCATTGGGCACGATGTCGGTGAACTCGTAGCCGGTGGCGAGAACGACGTGCTCGGCCCTGATCACCGGGCCCGTTTTGGTCCCGGCTTCGATGCCGGCCTCGGACTCCTCGAAATCGGTGATCTCGACCCCTTTGTAGAGGCGCGCCCCACGGGCCCAGGACGCCAAGAGGAGGCGCGCGGTAAGCTGGCGCGGGTCGAGCGCGAGGTTGCCCTGGCTGAGGATGGCCGAACGCCCCTCGATGCCGAATTCGCCCTGGACCTCGCTAGGCTTCAAATAGCGCGAATAGATGCCGATCCGGGTGCGGCCGGCGGCCTCTTGCGCAAGGGCGCCCGAAACCAGCACGTTGCCGGAGAGGTAGAGCGATGGCCGGGTCGCGGCGTTGCAGCGCAACCCCAGATCGCTGATCCGGCCCGCGAGGTTCGTGACGGCGGGCCGCGAGCGCCGCCAGGCGCGCTCGGCCTCGGCCGTGCCGATCTTCCGAGCCAGATGGGTCAACGGCTGGTCGATCTCGAACTGGACGAGCGCGGTCGGGGCGGGGGTGGAGCCGGCGAGCGGTCGCCGGCGATCGACGGCGATCACCGAATGGCCCGCGGCAGTGAGCGCGTCGCAGATCATCGCGCCGCTGATGCCCAAGCCCACAACCAGCACGTCGGCTTTGACGTCCCGGGTGAGGGTCGAGGCCGGCACCGCCGGCGCCCGATAGGCGAGCCAGACGGGTTTGCCGGTCCGAAGGTCGAGCTTGCGCGCCATGTCGGGTCTCTGTGCTGGTGCTCGGGCGATGGCATGGAATCAGGAGCTAGCGGGACGCCCCGGCTTCATGGGCTCAGTTCCCGGGCACGGCAGAGGGCATCGTCCACGATGGACCGAGCCGCGCCCGGCGGACCGGCTATGTGCCCCGTTTACGATCGCTCACGGGAGCGCCGACGTGCGCAAGAAGCGTCACAATTCGGCGGCCGGGTGATCCGGTAGGGCGAAGCCAGGGTTTGCCCAGTCGTACCGAGCAACCCTGGCCGCTGTTGACCGCTACTCGCCTCGTCGGGCGTCCATACCGGGATTACAACGTGCCCACTTGGCCGCCGCCGAGGGCACCCGCTACCCAGAGCACGACCAGGATGATCAGCACGAGGCCGAGGACGCCGCCGAGGCCACGGTTGCCGTAGCGGCTGTAGCCGAGATAGCCACCGCCGCCGCCGAGCAGCAGGATCAGAATGATGACGATGAGAATGGTACTCATGGTTGTTCGCCCTTGTTGTTGCGTTCGAAGGCCGTGACGCGCCGCCTCGGTGGCGACGCGGCAGCGTCATCAGTCGGGATTGATCTCGGTCATCTTGACGCCTTCGACCGTGGCACCTGCCATCAGGCCGGCCTGGCCCCAGGTCACGACCACCACCGGCTCCTGCAGCGTCGAGCTGGTGATGTCGCCACCGGCGCCGAAGTCGGCGGCAACGGCGGTGACGCCGACGCCCGCTTCGAAGCCCCTGGTGTCCTTGAAGGTCTGCAGCGCCTCGGGGGTGTTGAAGAAGTAGGCCTGCGAGAACGTCTGGGCGCCGAGCTGATAGCCGAAGCTCGCGGCGATCAGGTTGTAGTAGGCCGTGGTCTGCCCGCCCTGCCGCATGGCACCCGTGCCATAGCTGCCGCCGACGCCGAACCCGGCCGTGGTGACGCTCGGAAAGACCAGCATGGCCTCGGCGTTGTTGCCGAGCACTCTCGTTTCGGGATTTCTGGCATAAAGATCGGCGATCGCCGCCGTGACTTCGCGATCGATGGCGGCGCGGTCGCTGCCCTCGGTCGCCGAGCCGGCGGTTCGGGTGCTTTCGCGGGTGCAGGCGGCACCTCCGACGACGACCGCCCCCAAGAGCGCCGCAGTGAGGACGCGATGACCGATTCCGTTCATGGTGGTCTCCTTCCAACAGCACCCATGGCGCTGCGTTTCGACATGTTTTTCAAAAGGATGTTCGCCCGAGAAGCCGACGAGCGGCGGGACGGTTCCAGGCCTGTTCGACCTGCCATCGGCGCGAACCCTGTCGACCGCGTCGCCTAGGGCGTCCTTCAGCCCACCCACGGCGTTCCCACCTTGCGCGCCGCCTTGGCGAGCGACAAACATCACGTAATCCTGAGTGAGCTTTTTTGATATCACGCGGCCATCTCGTCTATCCTGATCTGGATTAGTCGTCACACTTTCATTTTGCTGACCAAAAATGTCCGGCGCCCGGATATCTGTCGAAAAGCGGCTTTTCTTCGATCGGTGTGGAGAAACCTGCCGCAGGGCGAAGTGCCTGCAATTGTTGCCACGTCATTGCGCAGTTCTGGAGAATTCACTTCAGTCTTGCGCGATATGCCGGATCACCAAGCCAGTCTGGCTCTCGTATTCGACCCTCCGACATCGGCGCCGCCGAGGCCGGGCCTGCGCGGAGAAACGGTGGGGCGAGCGGCGGCGAGCAGCAAGGCAGAACGGGCCATCCGGCGGATTTATGGCTACCCTCCGGTACGACCGATCCTGGATGCGGCGCTTCGCACCTTCCGGCCGTGCCGGGCGGACGATACGGTGTCCCGGGGTGATGATGCGGCGGCGCTGGACGGCGCCCGACATGCGCCATCGCCCCTGGCCGATGCGGTGATGTTCGAGAGGCTGCTGACGCATGCGAGCGATGTGGACCGGCGACGATCCTTCCGGTGCCAGCGCGTCCCCGAAGGCGCCGCTGGCGCGCGACGGCGCGATGGATCGGCCGGTCGCGATGGATCGAATGGTGTTCTTCGATCTCGACCGGACGCTTCTCGCCGTCGACAGCGAGATGGCCCTGGGCCGGCGTCTCGCCGCCGATCGGGCGATCTCGCTGCGCACGACGCTGCGCATCCTCGCCGGCTATCTCTACTATCGGGCGGCCCCGAGCAGGGACCTGCAGGAGATGAAGCGGCGGCTACTGCGGCGGCTGCTGCGTGGGCGCGAGGTGGCCGCGCTCGAGGCTGTCGCCTCGAAGGTGGTCGAGGACGAGCTCTTGGCCGCCCTGGTCCCTGCCGGTCTCCGGGCGCTCGAGCGGCACAGCGGCGCCGGCGATCGGATCGTGCTCCTCTCCGCCGCCGTCGATATCGTCGTCGAGCCGATCGCCCGAGCGCTCGCCATCGACACGGTCGTCTGCACGCGGCTCGTGCGCGCGAACGGCCGTTTCACCGGCGAGGTCGAGAACCCGATACCGATGGGCCCCGGCAAGGCCGCAGCCCTGCGCGTGACCTGCGCCGGGCTCGGCGTCGATCCGGCCCGCGTCGTCGCCTATGCCGACCACTACAGCGACCGGCACATGCTGCGGCTCGTCGGCACCGCGGTGGTCGTCAATCCCGAGCGCAAGCTCAGGGCCCTCGCCCGCGCCCGGGGCTGGCGGATCGAGCGCTGGCCGGCCCCCGGCGGCAGCGCCCAGCCGGTGCCGACTGGTCGATGCGTGCCCCGACCGGCTAGGCGCTGATCCTCGCCGGTCTCGCCGCCGCCACTGCCCGTGTCGTCTCGCAGGAGCCCGGTTCGAGGGCATGCCGGGGTTTCTTCCGGCCGTCGTGATGCCAATTCGACGGTAGCCGAGGCGAAGCTCAAAGGGGATTTGCGCCGTAATGAAGCCGTTCGTTCCGCCGACTGTCGCACCGCCGCGCCGGCCGATGGGCATGTTGGCCAGCGTCCGCGCGGTGCGCCGCAACGTGCTCGGCATCCTGCCCGAGATCGCCTATTCGCGGCCGATCCTCACCGGCACGACCGGCTCGGCCCGCTGGCACATGGTGCAGGGGCCCGAGGGGCTGCGCCGGATCTTCCTCGACAATGTCGAGAACTACCCGAAGTCGGAGGTGATGATCCGGATGCTGCGCCCGGCGGTGGGTGCCAGCCTGTTCACCGCCGAGGGGGCCGAGTGGCGCTGGCAGCGCCGGGCGATCGCCCCGGTCTTCACCGCCCGCAACGTCGCCGCATTGGC
>SLRI01000119.1 GCA_007131045.1 Rhodospirillales bacterium | reverse complement strand
TCGAGCAGCGCATAGGTGACCTCGGGCCCGAAGGCGACCGCCCGGTTCGCCGGAATGGTCCAGGGCGTCGTGGTCCAGATGACGACTGCCGCACCATCGAGCGAGGGCCGGCTCGGCCGGGTGAGCGGGAAGGTCACCCAGATCGTCGTCGAGGTGTGGTCGTGGTACTCGACCTCGGCCTCGGCCAGAGCGGTCTTCTCGACCGGCGACCACATCACCGACTTCTTGCCGCGATAGAGCGAGCCGTTCAGCAGGAATTTCGCCACCTCGCGATAGATATCGGCCTCGGACTTCAGGTGCATGGTCGAATAGGGGTTCTGCCAGTCGCCGGTGACCCCCAGCCGCTCGAACTCGGCCTTTTGAATTTCGATCCACTTGGCGGCGAACTCGCGGCACTCGCGTCTGAAGTCGATGATCGGGACGTCGTCCTTGTTCTTGCCCCGCTTGCGGTATTCCTGCTCGACCTGCCACTCGATCGGCAGCCCGTGGCAGTCCCAGCCCGGCACGTAGACGGCGTCGCGGCCCAGCATCTGCTGGCTCTTGTTGATGATATCCTTGAGGATCTTGTTGAGCGCCGTGCCCATGTGCAGGTGGCCGTTGGCATAGGGCGGGCCGTCGTGGAGGATGAAGGGATCCCGGCCCCGCGATGCCCGGCGCAGCTCGCCATAGAGATCGAGCGAGGCCCAGCGGGCCAGCCATTCGGGCTCGCGCTGCGGCAAGTTCGCCTTCATGCCGAAGCCGGTGCGCGGCAGAAACACGGTATCGCGATAGTCCTGCGTCATGAAGTGGCTGTCCGGTGGTCAGGAAAGAACGAGGCCGTGCACACGGCGGGCCGCCTGGCAGTCGCGGGCGATCTGGGCCTGGAGGCTGTCGATGCCGGAAAAGGTCGTCTCGCCGCGCAACCGCTCGAGAAAAGCGATGTCGAGCCGCTGGCCGTAGAGGTCGAGCTGGACGTCGAAAAGATGCACCTCGAGGAGCACGCGAACGCCCCCGAATGTGGGGCGGCGGCCGAGATTCGCAACAGCCGGGTGCCAGCTGACCCCGTCACCCGTCCGAAGCCCGGCGCGCACCGCGTAGACCCCGATGGCCGGCAGCGCGTGACGGTCGGTGTCGGGCACCAGATTGGCCGTGGGAAAGCCGATGCTGCGCCCGCGCTGGTCACCACCATGGACGAAGCCGGAATAGACGAACGGGTAGCCGAGCAGCCGGTTCGCCGTCCGGATATCGCCCTGATCGAGGGCATCGCGGATGCGGGTCGACGAGCAGGCCGCACCGCCGTCGAGCAGTGCTGGAACCGCGGCGAAGGTGAAGCCGTGGCGATCGGCGGCGGCAGCGAGAAGGGCCGCGTCGCCCTGGCGCTTGTGGCCGAAGCGGAAGCTCTCGCCCGCGGTGAGCGCGGTGATGCCGAGCTGTGCCACCAGGATCTCGTCGATGAAGGCCTCGGCCCGCATCGCCATCAGCCGGCGATCGAAGCGCAACAGAAAGAGATGGGCGCAGCCGAGTTCGCGCAAGAGCTCGATCTTCCGGCGCATCGGGGTCAGCCGCTTGGGTGCGGTCGCCGGGGTGACGACTTCCTTCGGGTGCGGCTCGAAGGTGAGCACGGCCGAACGTCGCCCGCCGGCGGCGAGCCCGCGCGCTGCTTCCACCACTGCCCGGTGGCCACGATGCACGCCGTCGAAATTGCCGATCGCGACCGCGCATCCCCTGGCCTCGGGCGGGAGACTGAGCAAATCCCGATGCACCCTCATGGGCCGCCTTGTTCCACGCAACGGTCACCGCTGTAAAGTGCGCCCGGCGCAGCGGCCGCCGGCGACCTTCTCACGCAACCGGCGCGCGCCGGCATCGATCCAACGGGCTAGACCGAGTTATCAACTAAAAAGCGAAAATTTCTGCCGTAATTTCCAATAACGCGGATTCGGCACGCCGAGGTTGTAGAGACGCCAACCCACATGTAGGAACGCGGCAGTTGCATCGTCGCGCTCTCGCGCCACAAGAAACGAAGAAGGTGACATGCTCAACTTGGCGTTGTCCGGCCGGCTCAAGGCGCTCGGTGCCTTGCTCGCAATCGTCCTTTCGGCTTGCGAGCCGCCGGTCGAGCAGGGTGCCGTCAGCGCGCATCTGCAAGGCGTGGATTTCAGCACCCCGAGCGAAGCCGCAGCACGGCTCGGCGAGCCCTCGACGATGGCGCCGCAACCCGGCACCCCGGCGCGACCGCAGGCCCAGCTCTTCTTCGGCACCGACCCGATCGCCCGGACCAGCCCGGAGGCTGCGGCCGACCCGTCGGAGGGCGTGCGGCTCAATTTCGACGGCGCCAGCCTGCGCCAGGTGGTGGACGCCATCCTCGGCGAGGTCATGGGGGCCAACTACACCATCGATCCGTCCGTCGACGGCACCGTCATCCTCTCTTCGACGGCCCCCTTGGCGCGGGCCGACATGCTGGCCGTGCTCGAGACCATCCTGCAGATGCACAACGCGACGCTGGTCGATCTCGGCGGCTCTTTTGCGGTGCTCGCCGGCTCGCCCACGGTCGGTGCCGCCCAGATCACGCCCTTGGGCGGGGACGCCCCGCCGGCGACCATCGTCGGCACCGGCGTCACCATCGTGCCGCTGCGCTACGTCAGCGCCAACGCCGCCTCGCAGTTCATCCAGCCGCTGGTCTCGATGCCCGAACAGATCAGGGTCGACGAGACGCGCAATCTCCTGCTCTTCGTCGGCAATGCGGTCGAGCGGCAGAACGTGGTGCGCACCCTCGGCGAGATCGACGTCGATTGGATGGCCGGCCGTTCGGTCGGCATCTTCCCGTTGCAGACGGCGACCCCGGAATCGGTCATTCCCGAGCTCGAGGGCCTCTACGCACCGCTCGGCGGCTTCGATCAGGAAGTGCGCGGGGTGCGCTTCCTGCCGATGTCCAGGCTCAACGCCGTGCTCGCCATCGCCAGCCAACCGGACCAGCTGGTCGAGATCGAGCGCTGGGTGCAGCGGCTCGACCGCGGCAGCGGATCATCGGTGCAGTTCTTCGTCTATCAGCTGCAGCACACCGCCGCCCCGGAACTCGCCCTGCTCTTGAACGAGAGCTTCGGCGACGCGGTCCAGCCGGCTACGGCACCCGTCGGCTTCGATGCCGGCGAGGGTGCTCCCGTCGTCGACGACTTCGGCGGATTCACACCAGGCCCGCTCGGCACGCCGGGCATCGGCCCGGCTGCGGGCGGCGGCGACAATTTGCTCGCCAACGTCAAGGTGGTGGCCGACGAGGCGGCCAACACGCTGGTCATCCGGGCGACGCCCCAGGCCTACCAGCTGATCGAGCAGACGATCCGCCGGCTCGACAGGGCACCCTTGCAGGTGCTGATCGAGGCGACCATCGCCGAGGTCGTGCTCAACGATCAGCTCCGCTACGGCGTGCAGTACTTCTTCTCCTCCGGCAGCTTCAGCGGCGGCTTCAACACCTCCGCGCCCAGCGGGGTGACGGGCAACAGCAACGTCCTCGAGCCGCTGGCGCGATTGCCCGGGTTCAATTTCATCTTCACCCCCGGCAACTCGAACATCACCATCGATGCCTTGGCCCGGGTGACCGACGTGCAGGTCCTCTCCTCGCCGTCGCTGGTCGTCCAGGACAACAGCGAGGCGATCCTGACCGTCGGCGACGAAGTACCGCTGATCACCCGAACGGCGCAGTCGATCGACGACCCGAGCGCGCCCATCGTCGCCAATATCGAATACCGCGAGACGGGGGTGATCCTCGAGGTCCGGCCGCGGATCAACACCAACAACGTGGTGACACTGGAAATTTCGCAGGAGGTCAGCCGGGTCGAGGCCACCGACCGGCGCGACGAGAACCCGATCATCGCGCAGCGGCGGATCGCGTCGAAGGTCAACGTCACCAGCGGCCAGACGGTGGTGCTGGGCGGGCTGATGCAGAACGGTTCGACCCAGGCCGAGGACAAAGTGCCGCTCCTGGGCGACATCCCGGTGCTCGGCAACCTGTTCCGCAGCGTCAACAACCAGAATCAGCGTACCGAGCTCATCGTCTTCATCACGCCGCGGGTCATCCGCAACGCCGAGGACGCCCGCGACATCAGCGAGGAGCTGCGCTCGCGGATGCGCGCCGCCCAGCCCTCGGCCGAGCAGCTGGCGCCGATGCCGATGCCGATGCCGCACGAGGCGCCGGGGCCGACGCGCGAGGCGCCGCCGCCACCACCCCCCGCAGCCCCCCGCCCGCTCGCGCCGAGCAGCAGCGATGCACCGGCGCCGGCGGATGCGCCGACGGAAGAGGCATCCGGCCTCGGCGGCATCCGCTTCGTTCCCGCCACGGCCGTGGTTCCGGCGGCGCCGCCGCCCGAGGCCGCGCCGGCCGGCACCGACAGCCCGTCCTAGCCGACACCTGCGGCCCGAGCGGACGTGCCGGCGGCGGCGCTCATGGCCGGGCTCGTCGGGCTCGCCTCGGGCTCGATGCTGGGTGCCGCGGCTGCCCGCTGGCCCGACTTGGACCAGAGCTTCCTCGTCGGCCGCTCGGCCTGCGCGTCTTGCGGCCGAACCCTCGGGCCGGGCGAGCTCGTGCCCGTCTGGTCGTGGCTGCGGCAGCGCGGCCGCTGTCGGCACTGCGGCGCATCGATCGGCTGGCTGCCGCTCGTGGCCGAACTCGCCGGTGGCGGCGTGGCGGTCCTCGCCTTCGCGACGCTCGACCCGGCGAGCGCGGCACTGGCGACACTTCTCGGCTGGTGGCTGCTGCTCCTGGCGCTCATCGATGCCGAGCACGGCCGGCTGCCCGACGTCCTGACCCTGCCGCTGACCGGCCTCGGCGTCGTCGTCGCGGTCGCGGCACCGGTGCCCGGCCTGGTCGATCCGCTGGCGTCTGCCCTCGGGGCGCTCTTCGGGTTTCTCTTGTTCGTCGCCGTGGCGCGGCTCTACCGCGCCTGGCGCGGTCGGGACGGGCTCGGGCACGGCGACGCCAAGCTCCTGGCCGCGCTCGGCGCCTGGCTCGGGCTCGGCGGCCTGGCACCGGCGATCCTGACAGCCGCCATCTTGGCCCTCGGCTTCGCGCTCGCCAGCGGACGGCACCGCGCCGACGACGCCCTAGCTTTCGGCCCCTGGCTGGCTCTCGCCGGCTTCGTACTGTTCTGCTGGCAGCTCTTCGTCGGGGCGGGCTAGCGGCCGCTGCGGCCGTGGATCTCCTTGAGGAACGGCCGCATCGCGAAGAGATCGTAGCCGGCGCGCGCCGCAGCCTCGATCAAGCTGTCCGGATCCTCCCTGACCGCGCTGACCAGCGCCCAGAGATGGCAGGACCGGGTGCCGGAGCGGCAATAGGCGACGTAGGGGCCTTCGTGCGCCTCGATCGCGGTCTTCATCTCGGCGATGTGATCGGGGAAGATGCCGCCCGAGACGACCGGCACGTGGACATAGGCTAGGCCGTGCGCTTCGGCCGCGGCACTGGCCTCGGCGTCACTCAACTGATCGGGCGCCTCGCCGTCCGGGCGGTTGTTGATCACCGTCTTGATACCCATGGCCGCCGCCTCGGCGAAATCGTCGGGCTCGAGCTGCGGTGCCACGTAGAAACCCTCGGCGACTTTGCGGAATGTGGTCATGACGCCTCGTCCTGGTTGCCTGGCTGGAGCCTAGCAGAGCCGCGGCGCGCTCGCCACCGGCTGGCATGTTCTGTCGCGTTGACAGGTCGACGCCCGCATCTACTATCCCCTTCGAAAATATCGCATTGCAACAACGACACCCGTGCCCGAACGCGTCGGGTCGGCAGGCGGAGCAAGCATGGCACGCGCAACGAGCAAGACCGGGGCCCGCCCCGTCTCACCGCATCTGCAGGTGTACAGCTGGTACCTGACGATGGCGACCTCGATCCTGCACCGGATCACAGGCTCCGCCCTCGCCTTGGGCCTCTTGCTCTTCACCTGGTGGCTGACCGCGCTGGCCCGCGGCCCGGAGAGCTTCGCCACGGTGCAGGGCGTCATGCACAACGTCTTCGGCTGGCTGGTGCTCTTCGGCTTCACCGCGGCCCTTTTCTATCATACGGCGAACGGCGTCCGACACCTCGTCTGGGATGCCGGCTACGGCCTCGACAAGGAGACGGCGCGCCAGAGCGGCATCTGGACGTTCGCCGCCACCGGCGTCCTGACCGTGGGCTTCTGGCTCGTCGTTTTCCTCGTCGCCTGACCGCAAGGGACATCATCATGCAACCCGCCATCGGCCGAATTCG
>SLRI01000461.1 GCA_007131045.1 Rhodospirillales bacterium | reverse complement strand
TCCGGCGCGAAGCCTAGGACGCGCTTGGCCTTGCGGTTGGAGAGCAGGGTCTCGTACTCGCCGAGGTCGTCCACCTTCAGGGGCACGTTCGGGTAGAAGCGCTCGAGCAGCTCGCGGCTCGGCAGGTGGGAGGCCGTCTCGTCGTTGGCGGCGTTGAAGACGTCGTAGCCGAGCCCGTCCTTCTCGATGCAGAGGCGGGTGAGCTGGCCCAGGTCCCGGGCGTCGATATAGCTCCAGGCCAGCCGCTTCTTGAACCCCGGATCCGCGAAGTACTTGCCCCATTCGCCGTATTCGTGCGGCTCGATCACGTTGCCGATCCGGAGCGCGTAGATGTCGAAGCCGCTGCGCGTCGCGAACGCGCGCGCCGTCTTCTCGTTGACGATCTTGGAGAGGGCATAGGAATCCGCGGGATCGACGTCGTAGTCCTCGTCGAGCGGGAAGTATTTTTTGTCGACCGGCTCGTAGTCGAAGATGCTGTAGGTGGTCTCGCTCGAGGCGATGATGATCTTCTTGATGCCGAGGGTGACCGCCGCCTCGATGACGTTGTAGGTGCCCATGGTGTTGATGCGGAAGAGCTCGTTGTCGGGCGTGATCATGATCCGCGGGACGGCGGCGAAGTGGACCACGGCATCGACCGGCTGCGGCCTGAGCGACGGGTCGAGCTCGTGCAGGCCCATGTAGGACGAGAGGGCCATGAAGACCTGGCCGGAATCGGTGATGTCGGTCTTCAGCGTTCGGACCTTGGGGTTGTCGAGCGGGGCGAGGTCGAGGTTCAAGACCTCGTAGCCGTGCTCGACGAGGTCCTGGACGACGTGGCGGCCGGCCTTGCCGCTGCCGCCGGTGAACATGATGCGCTTGCCCATGGGTGCGCCTTTCCTGGTCGATGTTGACGAAAGTACGTCGGGCGGACGATCGCAGTGCGGTCGTCCGCCCGGGGCGGGGTCGATGACGGGGGCGGGCCTAGCGGGTCACTTGCCCCTCGCGGAACTGCAGTGTGCGGAAGGCGACGACGGTGATGAAGATCAGACCGATCAGTACCTGCTGGACGAAGGATCCCAGGCCGACGATCACCAGGCCGTTCTCCAGGATGGCGAGGATCAGGGCCCCCATGAGCGAGCCCATGACCAGCCCGCGGCCGCCGAAGAGCGAGGTGCCGCCCAGCACGACCAGGGCGATGGTGTGGAATTCGACACCGTAGGCGATGGCCGCCTGGACCGAGTTCACGCGCGCCAACCAGACCATGCCGCCGACCGCGGCCAGCACACCCATGATGGTGTAGGTGATGAACTTGATCCGGTTGGTGTCGATGCCGGCGAGTCTGGCCGCTTCCTCGTTGCCGCCGACCGCGATGATCTCCTGGCCGGTCCTGGTGTAGTTGAGGAAGTACCAGCCCCAGATCGCGATGATGAAGGCGAGATAGACGGAGGGTGCGATGCCGAGGATGCGGCCCCGCGCCAGCCAGAGGAACTCGTCGGGAAAGCCGAAGAGGATCTGGTGGCCGAGGAGCACATAGGAGAGGCCGCGAAACAACGCCATGGTGCCCAGCGTGACGATCAGGGGCGGGACGCGAAAGCGGGCGACGCAGTAGCCGTTGAAGGCGCCGCAGGCGGCCCCGGCGGCGAGGCCGGCGGGGATCGCCAGGACCAGCGGCATTTTCCAGGTGACGAGGATCAGCCCGACCACGGTGCCGCTCAAGGCCACCGTGGCGCCGATCGAGAGGTCGATGCCCTTGGTGGTGATGACGAAGGTCATGCCGACACCGAGGATGATGTAGGCTGCCCCCTGGTTGAGGATGATGACGACGTTGCGCCAGGACAAGAAGCGCTCGTTGATCAGGTAGAAGATGATCACGAGGGCGATCAGCAATAGTGCGGTCGTCGCGAGCGAGGTGAAGTTGGGGTAGTCGCCGCTCCACTGGCGCCAGTAGGCGGCGAGGTTCTTGCCCTTGGCGTCGGGGCGATCGATGGCGGCTTGCATGGCGCTATGGTCCCGATGGCTCTGGGTTGCTCGTCTCTGGGCTATTTCGACTCGGTGCCTTCACGCGCCATGCGGAAGGCGACGACGGCGATCAGCAAGATCCCCAAGGCGACGAGTTGCCAGAACTGCACGACACCGGAGAGCAGAAGGCCGGTGTTGAGCACGCCGAGAATCAGGGCACCCAGCACCGTGCCGAGGATCAGCCCGCGGCCGCCGAAGAGCGAGGTGCCGCCGAGGATCACCGCGGCGATGACGTGCAGCTCGATGCCGAAGCCGAAGACGGCCTGGGCCGCGTCCTGGCGGCCGACGATGACCACGGTCGTCAGCCCGGTGAGCACGCCCATGATGACGTAGGTGAAGAACTTGGTTCGCACCACGTCGATGCCGGCGAGCCGCGCCGCCTCCTCGTTGCCGCCGACCGCGGTAATGCGCTGGCCCATCCGGGTCGAGGTGAGGAAGAAGTGGCCGCCTATCACGGTGAGGACGGCGATATAGACCGGGATCGGCAGACCCAGGACGCGGCCGTCGCCGATCCAGGGCAAAGGATCGGGAAAGCGCATGAAGACCCGGCCCTCGCCGAGCAGGTAGGCGAGGCCGCGAAAGAAGGTGAGGGTGCCCAGCGTGACGATGATCGGCGGCACCTTGACGATGGCGACGAGAAAGCCGTTGAAGGCGCCGCAGAGGGCGCCGACCAGAAGCGCCACGAGAATGGCGACCATGGCCGGCATGCCGTGGTCGATCATCAACAGGCCCATGATGGTCGCGGTCAACCCGATGACCGAACCGATCGAGATGTCGATGCCGCCCGAGGTCAAGACCAGCGTCATGCCGACCCCGGCGATGATGTAGATGGAGGTCTGGTTGAGGATGTTGACGACCACCGCCTGGCTGAAGAAGCGCTCGGAGGTGAACGAGAAGACGACGATCAGGACCACCAGCATCGCGATCGAAGAGATCAGGAGGCCGGTATCCGGGTGGTAGTTGCGCAGGTTGGCGAGGAAGCCGCCACGCTCGTCGGGGGCCGGTGCCGCGGCGCTCATGCCAGGGCTCCGGTGATCAGCCCGACCACCTCGTTGCGGCTGGTGTCAGCGACCCGCTTGTCGCCGACCTTCTTGCCGTTGCGCATGACGATGATGCGATCGGCCACCTGGAAGATGTGTTCCATGTTGTGCGAGATCATGATGAACGGGATGTCGTGCTGGTCGCGGATCTGGCGGACCAATTCCAGCACCGCGCGCTGCTGGTCGACGCCGATGTTGTTGGCGGGCTCGTCCAGGATGATGATCTTGCCGCGCCAGTAGGCGGCCCGGCCGACCGCGACCGACTGCTGCTGGCCGCCGGAGAGCGTCTGCACCGGGGCGGCGAGATTGCGCACGGTGATGTTGAGCGTCTTCAACAGGTTGTCGGTCTCGCGGCGCATGAAGCGCTTGTCGATCATCCCGAAATACTTGCCGAGCCAGCCTTCCTTCAGCTTTTCGCGGCCGAGGAAGAGGTTGGCCGGCGCGTCCATCACCTCGACCAGGCCCGAGGACTGATAGACCGTCTCGAGGCCGAGCTCGCGGGCATGGCCGGTGCTGTTGATCTCGGTCGGCTGGCCACCGAGCAGGATCTCGCCGCTGTCCTTCTGGTAGGCGCCGGTGATGATCTTGATCAGGGTCGACTTGCCGGCGCCGTTGTCGCCGACCATGCCGAGGATCTCCCCGTTCCGCAGCTCGAAGCTGACGTCGTCGACGGCCTTGATGCCGCCGAAGTTCTTCCTGAGATTACGCGCCTCGAGCACCACCTCGCCGGTGGCCCGGCTGCTCGTCCCGATTTCGTGGGCCGCTGCGGCCATCACTGTCTCCTCCCTGTCGTCTAGCGCTACCGGGAACGGCGCGGCGTCCCGGGCTCCTTCGAGCGCGAACAAGAGGAGCGGCCCGACAATGCCGCCGGGCCGCTCCGAGTCGTCGCTCGCGGATCAGTTCGGCAGCGGGCGTGGGAACTCCATGCCCTCGCTGGTGTAGATCACCGGGTTGACGTGCTCGTTGATCGCCTCGACGGAATCGATGATGTGGATCGGCGAGTTGAAGATCGGCGGCACGGCGTCGGGATTGCCGGCGGCGTGCTCGGCGATCGCGTGGCCCACGGCCTCGCCCATCGCCACCGGGTCGCGGATCCAGGCGGCCGACAAGAGCCCGTCCTCGATGTAGCGCAGCTCCTCGAACGTGCCGCCGGCCCCGTAGATCGGGTACTCACCGGCGACCCCGTTGGCGATGGTGGCCTCGACGGCACCCACGGCCATCGCGCTCGAGGCCGCGATCACGATGTCGACATCCGGATAGGCGACGAGGATGCGCTCCATCGCGTCGTAGGCGTGCAGCCGGTCGTAGTCGGCGAAATCCTCGTAGACGAAGGTCATGTCGTGCTCGTTGTAGCACGCCTCCGGCGCCCGATTGAAGGTGATGTGGCCGGGCGCGCCGTGGATCACCGCGATCTCGGAGCCCGGCCCGTACTTCTCGGCCAGATACTCACAGAGCACGAGACCGGCATCGATGTGACTGTAGCCCGAGAACATCATCGGCTGAAAGCCCCAGTCGTCCGGGAACGGCTCGCTGTAATTGCCGACGATGAGCGGGATGCCGGCGTCGATCACCCGCTCGTAGGCGACCCGCTGCACCTCTGGATCGGTCGGGTTGATGATGATGTAGTCGAGGCCCTCGGCGATCATGTCCTCGATGATGGCGAGCTGCTCCTCGTGCGCGACGTGATTGGAGGGTGCCCGGATCAGGAACTCGTATTCCACACCGGCCTCCTCGAGACCGCGTTCGATGCCCGAGCCCATCAGCCCGTGAAAGTCGGAGGGATCCCAGACCGAGGGGGCATAGCCGATGCGGACGGTGTCGGCGGCGGCGAGGCCGGCCGTGCCCATGACCGCGGCCGTGGCCAGGGCCACGGCGGTAAGGGTGCGTCTTTGCATGTTTCTCTCCCTGATTGTCGGCACCCGCATCGAGCCGGGCGCCGGTTTGCTGTCGATTTCATCGTCGCACGTGACGCCACGTTCGTCGAGTTGCCGAGACGGGCATCAACCCCAGTTCAGCTGGGTGCGACTGGTATGATGATTGACCGGGATCGGGATAGGTAGCAGAAGGGCGAGCGTCAACCGTAAACCGCGAAGGGCGGCGCCCCGGTGTGCGGCCGGCGAGCGGTCGCCGGATCGGCGTGCCCGGCTGCAGCAAGAAGGGGGAGGAAAAACCATGGACATGCAAGAAAAACGCGCGCTCGGCGGCTCGGGGCTCGAGGTCTCCGTGCACGGCTTCGGCGGCGTGCCGCTCGGCAATCTCTACCAGAAATGCTCCGACGAGGACGCCAGGGCGACGCTG
The DNA here is from genome assembly GCA_007131045.1 of Rhodospirillales bacterium. GTDB lineage: Bacteria > Pseudomonadota > Alphaproteobacteria > Geminicoccales > Geminicoccaceae > SLRI01. Next base: position 890 of record SLRI01000461.1, on the reverse strand, counting down.
CTCGCCGCCTACAATGCCGGCATCCGCTTCGTCGACACCGCGCCCTTCTACGGGCTCGGCATGTCGGAGCACCGGATCGGCCACATCATGCGCCCCTTGCCGCGCGACAGCTGGGTGCTCTCGACCAAGATCGGCCGCGTGCTCAAGGCCAAGGACCCGGCCCTGGGCATCGATGCCGGCCCGTTCGTCGACTCGCACCCCATGGAGTACATCTTCGACTACACCTATGACGGGGTGATGCGCTCGGTCGAGGACAGCCTGCAGCGGCTGGCCACCCACCGCATCGACGTGCTGTTGATCCACGACGTCGACATCTGGACGCACGGCAGCGAGGAGGCGCGGCAGGCCAAGTTCAAGGAGGTGATGGATTCCGGCTACAAGGCGATGCGCGAGCTGCGCGACAGCGGTGTCGTCCGGGCGATCGGGGCGGGGATCAACGAAATCCCGGCGACGCTCGAATTCATGCGGGCGGGCGAATTCGACTGCTTTCTCCTCGCCGGCCGCTACACCCTGCTCGAGCAGGGCGCCCTCGACGAGATCTTGCCGCTCTGCACCGAGCGCAACGTCTCGCTGATCATCGGCGGACCCTACAATTCCGGCATCCTGGCGACCGGAGCGATCAAGGGCGCCAAGTACAACTACGAGGACGCGCCGCCCGAGATCATGGAGCGGGTGGCCAGGATCGAGGCCGTCTGCAACCGCCACGCCGTGCCGCTGAAGGCCGCAGCGCTGCAGTTCCCGCTGGGCCACCCACAGGTCGCGACCATCATCCCGGGCGCCCGCTCGATCGACGAGATCGACCAGAACGTCACCACCTTCACCACTCCGATCCCGGCCGACCTCTGGGCCGAGCTGAAGCACGAGGGCCTGCTCCGCGAGGACGCCCCCAC
>SLRI01000523.1 GCA_007131045.1 Rhodospirillales bacterium | reverse complement strand
GCCCAAGAACGCCTGCGGCCAGTAGGTTATCCGCTTCATGAAGGGGTAGGCTATCACCAACGGCATCGAGCAGAGCGCGATGACGGCGGCGGTCCAGGGCAAGAAGAACAGGACCACCAAGCCGATACCGAGCTGCAGCGCCAAAAAGACCAGGGCCTCGCGCAGCCCGAGCCGGCCCGAGGCCAGCGGCCGGGCCCGGGTCCGCTCGACCTTCCGATCGATGTCACGATCGGCCATGTCGTTGATCGTGCAGCCGGCGCCGCGCATCGCGACCGCACCGATGGCGAACAGTGGCGCCCAGAGCATGGTCTCGGTGCCGCCGGCGATCGCCAGCCCCCAGAGGCAGGGTATCAGCAGGAGCCAAGTGCCGATCGGCCGGTCGAGCCGGGCCAGAAGGCCGTAGTCCTGCAGGCCGCGCGGCAGCTTGGCGAGCCAGCCCAGCTGCTCGTCCGGCACCCGCGGATAGTGATCCTCGGCTTGTCCACTCATGCCCGTTCACTTAGCGTCCGGGCCGTTCATGGTAAAGGCGAGCCCAAGCGATGCGCGACACCCGGCTCCATCTGGATCAACCCCTCGAAGCCGGCGTCGCGCTGGCCCTCGACGCCGCGGCGACGCACTACCTGCGGGCTGTCCTGCGGGCGCGAGCCGGCCATCGGTTGCGGGTCTTCAACGCCCGTGACGGCGAATGGCGGGCAAGGCTCACCGGGCTCGAGCGGCACGCGGGCACGCTCGAGGTCGAGGACCGGCTGCGTCCGGCAACCCCCGAGCCGGGGCCGACCCTGCTCTTCGCGCCGTTGAAGAAGGGCCACCTCGACTGGCTCTTGGAGAAGGCGACCGAGCTCGGCGTCGCCCGCCTCCAGCCCGTGCGCTGCCGCCACGGCGTGGTCGAGGGGGCCAAGCCCGAGCGGCTCGAGCAGCGGATCGTCGAGGCGGTGGAGCAGTCGGAGCGGCTCAGCGTGCCGGCACTCTTGCCCGAGGCGGATCTCGCGGCCGCGGTCGAGGCCCAGCCCGACGGGGTGGTGATGGCCGACGAGGCCGGCGGGGCGGCGCTGCTGCCGACGCTCGCGGCCCACCCGGCCGCGGCGCTGTTGGTCGGGCCCGAAGGCGGCTTTTCGGCCGAGGAGCGCGCCGCACTTCGCCGCACGGCAAACGTCTTCCCCGTCAGCCTCGGCCCGACCATTCTGCGCGCCGAGACCGCTGCCCTGATGCTGCTCGCCTGTCACCGGGCGGGGATGACGGAGACCGCCCCCCGATGACCGCTCTATCATGACCTTGGCCCAGCATCCCGAGCGGCTGCAGCTCGCCGCAGAGCTGCACAGCCGGCCGCATACCGAGCTCGGCAGCCCCTGCGCGGTCTCCCATCTGGCGATCATGACGAGGCCCGACGGTGACGGGCTGCTCGCGGCGATCAGCGAGCTCTGCCGCCGCTACGGCGCCGCCCCACCGCATCAGGACCGGCATCACGCGGCTACCCTCGGCGCCTATCGGATGCGTTGGGAGCGGCACACCGAGTTCGCCTCGCTGACCATCATGCAGGAGGGCGAGACGGTCGGCTTCAAGCGGCCGCCGGTCGAGCTGCTGCCGGAGGATTGGCTCGACGGGCTGGACGGCGAGCTGATCGCCGCCTGCCATGTCGTCATCGAGCCCGCCGGCGCCGGTGAGCCGCCTGACATCGCCGCGATCGAGCGGCGGTTCGAGGGGCAGCGGGTCGCCGGCTGCAAGGTGCTGGGCGGCACGGCCGAGGTGTTCACCGCCTTTCGCAACGGCGGCGACGGGTTCGGCCGGTTCTACGTGCGCGATCTGGCGATGAGCCGCGGCCGCACCGGCCGGCTGGTGCAGCGGCTCTGCGAGATCGACACCTACCGGATGATGGCGCTGCTCGGCCTGCCGGTGGCCAAGGCCATCAGTCCCGACCTCAACGATCTGGAGACGCGCTTGGTGACGCTGGTGGCGCGGCTGGGGAGCACCGCCGACCTGGCCGAGGAGCAGGGTCTCTTGGACGAGCTCTTCGCCGTGGCGCAGGAATCCGAGCGGCTGGTGGCGCAGAGCGCCTATCGGTTCTCGGCCACCGCCGCCTACGGCCGGCTGGTCCGCGACCGGCTGAAGGATCTGCGCGAGAGCCGGCTCGAGGACTTCCAGCCGATCGCCGAGTTCCTCGATCGCCGGTTCGAGCCGGCGCTTCGGACCTGTGCCTCGGTCGCCGAGCGCGAGGAGAGCCTGAGCCGGCGCATCGCGCGTACCGCCGACCTCGCCCGGACGCGGGTCGACGTCTCGCTGCAGAAGCAGAACCGGGCGCTGCTCGCCTCGATGGAGCGCCGGGCCCGGGTGCAACTGCGCCTGCAGGAGACGGTCGAGGGCCTCTCGGTGGTCGCCATCAGCTACTATGCGCTCGGCATCGTCGGCTATCTGCTGGGCGGCCTCGTGGCGACCGACACGCTCAAGCTGGTCGTCTCGGTCACCGCCCCGGTGCTCCTGGTGCTCATCTGGCTGGTGCTCCGCCGCTGGCGGGCCTTGCTGACCAAAGAGAGCTGAATCGGCCGATGGCGGAACGCGTGCTCGCGGCCGGCGTGAATTTTTGCGACATCGTGTCACTGACGCGGCGAGCGTCGGACTTTTATCTTCGCTTGTGCCTGGAGGGGGCATGCCGGTCGCGAGCCGACTCGGCGCACAGCTCTGCCTCCCCGCCAACGGACTTTGTCTCGAAGGGAAAAGAGCCTCATGCGCTGGCTGCTCGCCTGCCTCACCGGCACCATCGTTCTCGCTGCCAGTCTCGCTGGCGCCGATGCGATCGCCGCCCAGCCGGAGCCCTGGCAGCTCGGGCTGCAGCCGGCGGCCAGCCCGCTGATGGAGCGGGTCATCAGCTTCCATAATCTGGTGATGGTGATCATCACGCTGATCTGCCTCCTGGTGCTGGCGCTTCTGCTCTATGCCGCGTTCAAGTTTCGTGCGGACAAGAACCCGACGCCGTCGAAGCGGACCCACAACACGTTGCTCGAGGTCGTCTGGACCGCCGTGCCCGTCTTGATCCTGGTGATCATCGCCATCCCGTCGTTTCGGCTGCTCTACTACGCCGACGTCGTCCCCGATACCGACATGACGATCAAGGCGATCGGCCGCCAGTGGTACTGGACGTACGAATACCCCGACCACGACAACTTCACCTTCGACGCCTTCATGATCCCGGAGGACGAGCTCGAGCCCGGCATGCAGCGCCTGCTCGAGACCGACAACCGGGTGGTCCTGCCGACCAACACCAACATCAAGGTGCAGGTCACGGCATCGGACGTCCTGCACAGCTGGGCGATGCCGTCGATGGGCGTCAAGATCGACGCCGTGCCCGGCCGGCTGAACGAGATCTGGATCCACATCAACGAGCCCGGCGTCTATTACGGCCAGTGCTCGGAGCTTTGTGGCGTGCTGCATGCATTCATGCCGATCACCATCGAGGCGGTCGAGCCCGACGCGTTCGTCGCCTGGGTCGAGGAGGCGCAAACGATGTTCGCGAGGGTCGACGATCCGGGCACGCAAGTCGCCGACCGCTGAGCCGGGCCGCCACGTTTCGCGCTGACACCAACGACAACCAAGAGTGACGCCGACCAGCACAGGCGCCTTTTGCGGAGTTTACCTGATGGCCTACGCTTCCGCCCACGACCACGACGACCACACGCCAACAGGCTGGCGTCGCTGGGCCTATTCGACCAATCACAAGGACATCGGCACGATGTACCTGATCTTCGCGTTCGTCGCGGGGATCATCGGGATGCTGATGTCGGTCGTCTTCCGGCTGGAGCTCATGGTGCCGGGCGACCAGGTGCTGGGTGGCAACTACCACTTCTACAACGTGCTGATCACCGCGCACGGCCTCATCATGATCTTCTTTTTCGTGATGCCGGCGCTGATCGGTGGGTTCGGCAACTGGATGGTGCCGCTGATGATCGGGGCGCCGGACATGGCGTTCCCACGGATGAACAACATCAGCTTCTGGCTGCTCGTCCCGGCCTTTCTCTTGCTGCTCGGCTCGGCCTTCGTCGATGGCGGGTTCGGCGGTGGGTGGACAGTCTACCCCCCCTTGTCGTCGGGACTCGGCCATCCTGGAGCCTCGGTCGACATGGCGATCTTCGCCCTCCACCTCGCCGGCGCGAGCTCGCTCCTGGGGGCGATCAACTTCATCACCACGATCTTCAACATGCGCGCGCCCGGCATGACGATGCACAAGATGCCGCTCTTTGCCTGGGCGATGCTGGTCACCGCCTTCCTCCTGCTGCTGGCGGTTCCGGTGCTCGCCGGTGCGATCACCATGCTGCTCACCGACCGCAACTTCGGCACCTCGTTCTTCGATCCGGCCGGCGGTGGTGACCCTGTCCTGTTCCAGCACCTCTTCTGGTTCTTCGGCCACCCCGAAGTCTACATCATGATCCTGCCGGCCTTCGGCATCATCAGCCACATCGTCTCGACCTTCTCCAAAAAGCCCGTCTTCGGCTATCTCGGCATGGCATACGCCATGGTCGCGATCGGGGTGATCGGCTTCGTCGTGTGGGCGCACCACATGTACACGGTCGGCATGAGCGTCGACGCCAAGGCCTACTTCACCGCGGCAACGCTGATCATCGCGGTGCCGACCGGCATCAAGATCTTCAGCTGGATCGCCACGATGTGGGGCGGCTCGATCACTTTCGACACGCCGATGCTCTGGGCTGTCGGCTTCATCTTCCTCTTCACCGTGGGTGGGGTGACCGGCGTGGTGCTCGCCAATGCCGGTATGGATGCGGTGCTGCACGACACCTACTACGTCGTCGCCCACTTCCACTACGTCTTGAGCCTGGGCGCGGTGTTCGGCATCTTCGCCGGTTTCTACTACTGGATCGAGAAGATGACCGGGCACAGCTATCCGGAATACATGGGCAAGATCCACTTCTGGATGACCTTCATCGGTGTCAACGTCACCTTCTTTCCGCAGCACTTCCTCGGGCTCGCCGGCATGCCGCGGCGCATTCCGGACTATCCCGATGCGTTCACCGCCTACAACATGATCAGCACCGTGGGTGCGCTGATCTCGGCGGCGAGCGCCTTCTACTTCTGCTACATTCTCTATCGGATCTACGCGAGCGAGCCGAAGGCCGTCGACAACCCGTGGGGCGAGGGGGCGACGACCCTCGAGTGGACGGTGAGTTCTCCGCCGCCGTTCCACACCTTCGAGGAACTGCCGCAGGTTCGCTGACCACACCGCCCGCGACCCGGCACCGCCGGGTCGCGGGATCTCCTTTTTACCGACTGTTTTGGACCATCATGGCCCGCGTGATCGACCAGACGAACCGAAACCGCCTTTCAGCCGACGCTGCCGGGCAGTCCGAGCTCGTCGACTACTGGACGCTCTTGAAGCCCAACGTGATGAAGCTCGTGGTCTTCACCGGGAGCGTCGGCCTCGTCATTGCCCCCGGCAGCATCCATCCGCTGATCGCCTTCGTCGCCGTGCTGGCGATGGCCGTGGGTGCCGGTGCGTCGGCGGCGATCAACAACGCCTATGATGCCGATATCGACCGGGTGATGGTGCGCACCCGCCGGCGGCCCACCGCGGCCGGGCGGATCGAGCCCGCCGAGGCCCTGGCCATGGGCATCACGCTCGCCATCGCATCGGTCGCGGTCATGGGCCTCGCCGTCAACTGGACCGCTGCCGGCCTTCTGGCGCTCACCATCGGCTTCTACGTTCTGATCTACACCCTCTGGCTCAAGCGCCGCACGCCGCAGAACATCGTGATCGGCGGCGCCGCCGGGGCCTTCCCGCCGATGATCGGCTGGGCAGCGGTGACCGGCGGGGTCGAGCTGATGCCGCTCGTGCTCTTCCTGCTGATCTTCTTCTGGACCCCGCCGCATTTCTGGGCATTGGCACTCTATCGGCAGAAGGACTACGCCGATGTTGGCGTGCCGATGCTGCCGGTGACGGCCGGTGCCGCGGCGACGCGCCGGCAGATTCTGCTCTACTCCGGGGTGCTGGCGCTGGTCAGCCTGCTGCCGACCCTGATCGGCACGGCGGGCTGGCTGTATCTCGCGGCGGCCCTCCTGCTCTCGGGGATCTTTCTGCGCGATGCGTGGCGCCTCTATGCGCGGCCGAGTGATCGGAGCGCCATGCGCCTGTTCAAGTTCTCGATCCTCTACCTCTTCGCGCTGTTCTCGGCTATTCTCGCCGATCATCTGCTTTTCGCGTGGATCGGCGCATGACGAGCGGTCAGG
>SLRI01000581.1 GCA_007131045.1 Rhodospirillales bacterium | reverse complement strand
CTGCTCGAGGTCGGCGGCATGGAACTGGTTGGCGGGGCCGATCGGGTGGTCGTTGCCGACCATGCCGTAGCCCCGGAGCACCGTCTGCAACAGCGCGTCGCGGTCGAGCGCGTATTTCAGCGCCAGGCGGACATTGTTGTCGTCGAAGGGGGCCGTGTCGGTGCGCATCGCGAAGGTGTAGTGCTGGTTGCCGCTGACACTGTGCACGCGGACCGCCTGATTGCGCTCGAGCAGATGCACGGTCCTGAGATCGACACGGTCCATGGCGTCGATCTCGCCGGTGGTGAGCGCATTGGTGCGGGCCGCGACATCGATGATCGAGAGGAACTCGACCTCGTCGAAATGCGCCCGGTCGGTCTTCCAGTAGTTGGCATGACGGGTAAAGAGGCCGCGCACCCCGGGCTCGAAGCTGTCGATCACGTAAGGTCCGCAGCCGATGCCGGAGCGCCAGTCGGCAACACCGTCCACGGCCGGGATGATGGTCAAATGGTAGTCGCTGACGACGAAGGGAAAGTCGGCGTTGCCGCTCTCCAGATGAAAGCGGACGGTGCGCTCGTCCACGGCCTCGATCTCGGTAATCGCCTCGAGGATGGACTTGGCGGCCGAGGTGGACTCGTCACCGCGGTGATGGTTGATCGACGCGATCACGTCCTCGGCATCGAGCGTCTTGCCGTTGTGGAACTCGACCCCCTGCCGGAGCCGGAAGGTCCAGGTGGCGGCATCGTCGGATGCCTCGATCTCCTCGGCGAGCTCGCCCGTGATCGAGCCGTCGACCAGCACCTCGGTGAGGTGGTTGTTGTAGACGTAGGCCATGCCGATGGTGAAGTCGTTCTCGAAGGTGCCGGGATCGAGGGTGTCGGTGGTCGAGCCGTGCGCCTTGCCGAGCCGGAACCGGCCACCCTGTTGCGGCTCGCTCGCACGCAGATGCCGCGGCAGGACCAGGCCGGCCACACCGAGGGCGGTGCCGCCCACCAGAAGGTCACGCCGGCCGAGATCCAGCCCGCCGCCCAAAAGCCGCTGATTGCGTTTCACGCGTCCATCTCCCTGTTGCTTCGTGGATGCGGGACGCGGCAATCCCAGGAGCCGTCATCGGCACCGCCGCTGCGCCACCACCCTTGCTGGGCCCGTTGTAGCGCGTCGACGGCAGATGACAAACGTCGAGCGAGCCTCGGCGTGCGACCCGGCCGCGGCTCAGCGGGCGCGGGCGGCGAAGGCGCCGTGGACCGTGGACGCACCTTCGAGCTCGAAGGCGCCACCGAGCTCGCTGGCGCTCGGACCGGAAAAGCCGCCCTTGACGCTGCCGGTGTAGCCGCTGGCGCCGGCACTGCCGCTGAACCGGTTGCCGCTGATCGCAAGGCCACTCATGGTCACCCGACCGAAGCCCGAGCCGTCGCCCGCACCCGAAAGATCGGCCGTGGCGTCGATCCGGCCGCTGTTGAAATCGACGCTGGCGTCGAAGGGGCCGCTCAAGGTGCGTGGCAACTGCGCACCGCGCAACTCCACCCCCACCGCCTGGCCGCGATAGGTCGCACTGCCCGAGCGCGGCATCGCGGCGAGCGGGGTCGGATCGCCGATCACGAAGCTGGAAACGCTGGTCACCTGACCGCTCGAGCCATCGAGCACGCTGGTGGCGTTGCTCTCGAGCCAGATGCCGTAGCTGGTGTATTGCAGGCTCGAGCTGCTGGTGGATCCGCCCGAGCCACCGCGCGCGGTGACCACCACCGTGCGCCCGTCACTGCTCTCGGTGACCTCGACATCGCCCACCACTTTCGGGCTGACGCTCCAGGTCCGGGTGACACTGCCGAAGCTGACACTGGCCGTGCCGCCGCTGGTGTAGCGCACGACGGCGGCGTCGTGGTTGGTGCTGTCCAGAGCGATGACCGTGCTGCCGCTGCCGGCCGGCAGGACGAAGCCCGACTGCGGGGTCGCGGAGCCGATGCCGCCACTGCCGCCCGAACCGCCGCTGTCGCCCGAGCCGCCACCACCGCCACATGCAGCGAGCAGCGTCGCGATCGCAACCGTGCCGAGCCAGCGTGCAGCCATGTCGTCCTCCTGGTGGTCCAGCACGCCCGCGACGCCAGCGCACGAAGTCGCTGACGGTCAACAGACGTTGCACCGAACCCGATTCGTTAAAGATCAGTTAACTCTGAACAAAGCCTTAACACAAGCTTCGGGCACATGGCCGACAACCATGCGCCGGCCATACCATATTGAGTAGGACTTGCTCAGCTGATAATTGTTTACGGAATAACAGCAATAAACTTCGGGTTGTCCACTCAGTGCCCGGCGCCGCCCCGTTGCACCCGCAGCCGCGGATCGACCGTGAAATACAGGAGGTCGACGATGAAGTTGATGGTGACGAAGAAGAACGCGACCATCACCAGATAGGCCGCCATCACCGGAATATCGGCGAACTGCACCGCCTGGATGAAGAGAAAGCCCATCCCCGGCCACTGGAACACCGTCTCGGTGATGATCGAAAAGGCGATCAGCGAGCCGAGCTGCAGGCCGGTGATGGTGATCACCGGGACCAGCGTGTTCTTCAAGGCATGGCTGAAATGAATGGCGCGGTTGGTCAGCCCGCGGGCGCGGGCGAACTTGATGTAGTCGGTCCTCAGCACCTCGAGCATCTCCGCCCTGACCAGCCGCATCAACAGCGTGAGCTGGTAGAGGCAGAGGGTGATCGCCGGCAGGATGATCGCCTTCAGGCCCGAGGTGGTGAGCAGGCCCGTGGTCCACCAGCCGACCTGCACCGTCTGGCCGCGACCGAACGACGGCAGCCACTGCAGATGAACCGCGAAGATGTAGATCAGCCCGATGCCGATCACGAAGGTCGGCAGCGACACCCCGACCAGCGAGACCGTCATGACCAGCCGGGCCAGCATCCCGTCGCGATTGAGCCCGGTATAGACGCCGAGCGGGATGCCGATGAACAGCGCCAACAGCGCCGAGGCGAAGACCAGCTCGAGCGTCGCCGGCAGGCGTTCGGCGATGATCGTCGCCACCGGCCGCTGCAGCCGATAGGAGATGCCGAAATCGCCCTGCACCGCATTGCCGACGAAGCGCACATACTGGACGATCATCGGATCGTTCAGACCCAGCCGCTCGCGCAACGCTTCCCGATCGGCGATCGAGGTCTCTTGGCCGACCATGTTGTTGATCGGATCGCCCACGTAGCGAAACAGCCCGAAGCAGGCGAAGGCCACCACCAGCATGACGATGACCGACTGAAACAGGCGCTGGACGACGAAGGCGAGCATAGGCTTGGCGCCGATGGCTGAACGATCCCGGCACGCTCGCCGCTCCCGGCCCGCCTGTCAATCGCCCGTTGGCACTTCGCGAGCCGGCATCGGCAATGCTAGACGGAACCCGTCGACACGAAAGGAGCCACGATGACCAACTGCCGCGAGTTCCGCCTGAAGGAGAGGCCGACCGGTGCGCCCACGCCGGCCACCTTCGAGCTCGTCGAGACACCGTTGCCGACGCCGGGCGAGGGCGAGGTGCTCTGCCGCACGCTCTGGCTCTCGCTCGACCCCTACATGCGTGGCCGGATCAGCGCCGCCAAGGGCTACACCCGCAGTGTCGAGCCGGGCGAGACGATGGTCGGCGAGTGCGTCGGCGAAGTCACGGAGAGCCGCCACCCGCGCTTTCGGGCGGGCGACATCGTCGTCGGTGGCGGCGGCTGGCGCAGCCACTTCGCGCTGCCGGGAGAGGCGCTACGCAAGATCGACCCGAAGGCAGCCCCGATCTCGACCGCACTCGGCATCCTCGGCATGCCGGGCTTCACCGCCTGGGTCGGGCTCATGGAGATCGCCGTTCCCAGGGCCGGCGAGACCGTGGTTATGGGGGCCGCCACCGGGGCGGTGGGCGCGGTCGCGGGCCAGCTCGCCAAGCTCGAAGGCTGCCGGGTGATCGGCGTCGCCGGCGGGCCGGACAAATGCCGCTACGCCGTCGAAGAGCTCGGCTTCGACATCTGCCTCGACCGCCATGCACCGGACCTCGAGACCAAGCTCGCCGCCGCCTGCCCGGACGGCATCGACGTCTACCTCGAGCTCGTCGGCGGCCCGGTCACCGCCGCCGTCCTGCCGCTCTTGAACGACCACGCCCGGATCCCGGTGATCGGCGGCATCGCCCACTACAATGCCACCGAGCTGCCGCCCGGCCCCGACCGGACGCCGCAGCTCATGCGCCAGATCCTGGTCAAGCGGCTGAAACTCGAGGGCATGATCATCACCGACCACGGCGCCCGCCGGCCGGTGTTCGAGGCCCGGGTCGGCGCCCTCCTGCGCTCCGGCCGCTTGCACTACAAGGAGGACGTCGTCGAAGGCCTCGAGCGGGCGCCCGAGGCCTTCGTCGGCATGCTGGAGGGCCGAAACTTCGGCAAGCTCCTGGTCAAGGTCGCGGCCTAGAAGCGAATGCCGAGGCCCACGGTCGCGATGATGTTGCCCTGCGTCATGCTCTTGTTGAAGGGCATGTCGTAGGCGACCTTGGTGTCGAAACCGAACAACCTGAGGCCGATCTCCGGCCCGGCGAACAACGAGTTCGAAATGCCGGCGCCGTAGAATGCGCCGAAATTGCCGCCGACATAGGGAATGACGCCCTCGCCGGCACCCAGGTTGAAGTTGACGCCGGCAGCGCTGCGGCCGCCGACGCCGTCACCGAAACCCCAGAACACAGCCTGCTCGAGCTCCAGCCCGATGCCGGGGTTGACCCCGTGATCGTAGGTGAGGTTGAGGCCGGCCAAGTGGTCCGAGCCGTCGAGCCTGAAGCCGTAGAGGCCATGGACCCCGAAGCCGGACGTCTGCACGAAGCGGTCGGTGGCGGCAGGTTCCGCCGGCCGGGGAGGCGGCGTTGGTTCGGCAGCGGGCGCGGGCGTCGGCTGCGGTGGGGGAGCGGGCGGAGGGGTCGGATCGTCCACGACCGGCGGTGCCGCTGCGGGATCCGGCGCCGGACCGTTCGCCAAGGCGCTGCCGGCACCGAGAGCAATGATCGAAGCTCCGATAAGCAAGGCTTTCATGTCGCTGTTTCCTTTCTCGTTCGCTGGTCACATGAGTCGGGAGTTTATGAAATGTGCGACAGGTGGGCAAGATAGAATCAATAAAAAAATTTGTGGAACCTTGCGCTTCTACCTCGGTTGAGTAGAGTTGGGCCAAAGTTGGTGTGGCCGAAATAACGCTCTACTATCGCATAGTGTAGCACCAACGAGCGACCAAGGGAACCTTCAGCGCCGAGGCGGCGCAGGTCGAGAGCCGGGCATCACGGCGCCGGAGTGCAGTGGTGGCGACACGACGCCACGAGCGGATCGACGCTCTGCATCGCACCCCGAGCATTCCTCAAAAGTCGACGCCCAGGCCCAGCGTCACCACCACGTTGCCGCGGCCCACGCTCTTGTTGAACGGCATGTCGTAGGCGAGCTTGGCGTTCAACGGGCCGAGCCTGAGCCCGACCTCGGGACCGGCGAACAGCGCATTATCGATGCCGTTGCCGTAAATGGCGCCGAAATTGCCGCCGATATAGGGGAGTAGGCCCGGCGCATCGTCGAGCTCGATCGTGAGCCCAGCGGCACTGCGCCCGCCGATCCCGTCGCCGAAGTTCCAGAAACCCGCCTGCTGCAGCGACAGGCCGAGCCGCTGCGCGAGCCCCTGTCGATAGGCGAGGGCGAGCCCCACCAGATGGTCGGAATCGTCGATGCCGAAACCGTAGAAGCCGCCGAGCGTCAGCTGCGCGCCGGGGCGCGGCGGTCGGGCGGGCGGCGGTGCGATCGGGTCTATCGGGCCGATCGCCGGGGCCGGCGGCGGCCCGCCGTGAATGCCGCTCTCGGGCGGCGCCCCGAGTCGCTCGGCGCCCGGCATTGCAGGATGCGGCGGCGGCTGCGGCGCCGGCTGCTGGGCTGCGGCCGTCGTCACAGCCAAAACGACCAGCGACGCGCCGATGAGCAGGATCTTCATATCAACGACCCTCACGCGACCTTTGCCGGCCAACGGCACGAGAGCTCGACGCCGGATGTAGCCGGAACGGCGGACGATCGCTGAAGTTCCCGACGGTGAACCAGGAAGGCCCAGCATTCTATTTTTTCAAAGATCGGCCAAATAAATAATGAATAGGCAAAAAAAAACGGGCGACTACCTATCCGCAACCCTCAGGCAGTGCCCCATGCACGATGCCGCGATAGGTGGTTGGCGGGGTCTTCACGGCGTGCTGGATCAGCCTGGCGAAGCCGTGGCTGATGGCTTTGGCTTT
>SLRI01000359.1 GCA_007131045.1 Rhodospirillales bacterium | reverse complement strand
GGCTCCCACTTATGACATTTATGACGAGCTCCGGGCCGAGGGCCTCGTCGACTATGTCGCCTTGCCGATGCAGTTCGTCTCCGGCACGCGGCATGCCTGCACCTGGGCGACCAGTCGGCCGGGTGGTTTCTCGACCGACGAGCTGCAGCTCATCGCCGATATCCTGCCGGTGCTCGCCATGGTGCTCGAGATCCGCCTCAACCGCCGGATCACCAAGAACATCCTCGACGCCTATGTCGGCGAGCGGTCGGGGGCACGGATCCTCGAGGGCGAGATCGACCGCGGCAGCGGCGAGACGATTGCCGCCGCCGTCTGGCATTCCGACCTCCGCGGCTTCACCATGCTCTCCGAACGCTGGCCGCGGGACGACGTGATCGCCTCGTTGAACGCCTATTTCGACACCATGGCGGCACCGTTGGTCGAGGCCGGCGGCGAGATCCTCAAGTTCATCGGCGACGCGATGCTGGCGATCTTTCCCCTGGCCGAGCCCCGGGCCTGCGAGCGGGCGTTCCGTGCCGCCCTCGACGCCGCGGCCGGCATGGCGGCGCTCAATGCCGAACGCCGGGCCAGGGGCCAGGACGAGCTCGGCTTCGGCCTCGCTCTGCACGTGGGCGAGGTGATGTGGGGCAATATCGGTGCCCAGAGACGCCTCGACTTCACCGTGATCGGGCCCGCGGTCAACGTCGCCGCCCGGCTCGACGAATTGAGCAAGGATCTCCGCCGGCCGCTTCTGGTCTCCGGCGACTTCGCCGGTCGCTGCCACCGCTCTGCTGCCGTGCTCGAGCGGCTCGGCCGCTACCCGCTGCGCGGCGTGCAGGCGGAGGTCGAGGTCTTCGCCCCGCTCGAGGACGCGCGCGAGCGGCTGGCGGCGGCCGTCGCTTGACCACGGCCAAGCCGCGGACCGGGCCGGCCCAGCTCGTCGCGATCCTCGCCCACGAGGCGGTGGACGCGGTCATCGACATCGGCGCCAACACCGGCCAGTACGGCCTGATGCTGCGGCGCGAGGGCTATGCCGGCCCGATCGTCTCCTTCGAGCCGCTGCCGGGGCCGCGGGTGGCACTCGCCGAGACGGCGGCGGGCGACCCCGCCTGGCGCATCGCCCCGCCCGTAGCCCTCGGCGAGGCCGCCGGCCGGGTGGTGATCGAGCGATCGGCCGAGAGCGACATGAGCTCGATCCTGCGGCAGTCGCCGCTGCTCGAGACGCTCTCGCCGAGCTCGGCCGTGGTCGAGCGCCTGACCGTGCCCGCGGCCCGGCTCGACGAGCAGACCGAGCTCTTCGATCCGGACTGGCGGCGCCTCCATGTGAAGATTGACGTGCAGGGCTACGAGCCCCAGGTGCTGGAGGGCTGCCGCGGCCTCCTGGACCGGATCGCCACCATCCAGCTCGAGCTGGCGCTCCGCCCGGTCTATGCCGGCGAGCTCGATTGGCGGGTGATGATCGACCGGCTGCACGAGCTGGGCTTCGCCCCGGCGCTGGTGCTGCCCGGCTATTTCGAGCGCAAGATCGCGCGGATGTTGCAGCTCGACATGGTATTCGCGCGCGAGGCGGCTGGCTCGGGCTGAGCGAATCGGCTAAAGGCGGGGTGTCGAGCCCCAGCAAAGGAAGAGTATGACGGACCCGGGCAGTCCAACGAGCGTGCTCGTCCCCATCAACAAGGCCGGCTGGCCGTTCATCGCGATCTTCTTCGCGGTCGCGGTGGTGCTCGGCTTCATCTGGCAACCGCTGTTCTGGGCGGGCCTCGTGCTCACCCTCTGGTGCACCTATTTCTTCCGCGACCCGCCCAGGGTGACGCCC
Source organism: Rhodospirillales bacterium (assembly GCA_007131045.1). Lineage (GTDB taxonomy): Bacteria > Pseudomonadota > Alphaproteobacteria > Geminicoccales > Geminicoccaceae > SLRI01. Next base: position 4,481 of record SLRI01000359.1, on the reverse strand, counting down.
AAGACGGCTGGCCTCGTGGTCAGCCCCTGCGACGGCGTGGTCGCCGAGACCCGGCCGCGCGTGCCGCCGCCCGAGCTCGGCCTGGGCAGCGATCCCTTGCCCTGCATCGGCGTCTTCATGAACGTCTTCGACGTCCACGTGAATCGCACCCCGGTGCCCGGCCGGCTCGCCGAGGTGGCCTACCACAAGGGCCAGTTCCTCAACGCCTCGCTCGACAAGGCGTCGGAGCTGAACGAGCGGCAGAGCTTCAGGATCGAGACCGCGAACGGCAAGCGCGTCGGCATCGTGCAGATCGCCGGTCTCGTGGCCCGCCGGATCATCGGCTTCGTCGAGGCCGGCCGAACGCTCGAGCCCGGCGAGCGGATCGGGCTGATCCGCTTCGGCAGCCGCTGCGACGTCTATTTGCCCCAAGGCATCGAGCCCGCGGTCCTGCCCGGGCAGCGCGCGATCGCCGGGGAGACCGTCATCGCCCGGCTCGACGGGCCGCAAACGCCGCTCGCGGGACGTACCGACTGATGGAAGAACGCCTGCCACCCCCCCGTCGCCGCCTGCTCCGCCGTCATCGCGGCCGGCCGCTGCCGGTGCTCCACTTCGTGCCCAACATGTTCACCATCCTCGGCCTCTGCGCCGGGATGACCGGCATGCGCTTCGCCTTCGACGGGCGCTGGCAGCTGGCCGTCGCCTTCATCATCGCCGCTGCCATCTTCGACGCGCTCGACGGCCGCTCGGCCCGGCTCTTGAAGATGACCTCCAAGCTCGGCGAGCAGCTCGACAGCCTGGCCGACTTCATCAGCTTCGGCGTCGCACCCGCGGTGATCGTCTATCTCTGGGTCCTCAACGACGTGCGCGGCTTCGGCTGGGCCGTAGCATTGGTCTTCGCCACCTGCTCGGCGCTCCGGCTCGCCCGGTTCAATGCCGAGCTCGAGGCACCCGAACGGCCGGCCTGGTCGTTGCACTTCTTCACCGGGGTGCCGGCGCCGGCAGCGGCCGGCCTCGCCCTCTTGCCGATCACGGCGTCTTTCGTGATCGGCACCGACATCGCCCGGCACTGGCTGATCAGCGCCATCGTCCTGGTGCTCGTCGCCGTCCTGATGGTCAGCCGGGTGCCGACGTTTTCGGTCAAGCGGCTCAGGGTCAAGCCCAGCATGGTGATCCCGTCGCTGATCCTCGGCGTGTTCGTCACGGTGATGCTGATCACCGAGGTCTGGCTGATGCTCACGCTGATCGGCCTCGTCTATCTCGGCTCGATCCCGTTCAGCTTCGTGATGGCCAAGCGGATGGAGCGGGACGCTGCCGCGGAGGCTGCGGCGGCAGCGCTAGCCGAGGCGGCCGAAGCGCCGGCCGAGGACGAGGCCAAAAAACCCGCGGACGAGAGCAAAGGCGAGCCGGGCGGTGCGGTGTTCCGCCTCGGGGACCGCGGCAAGAAGCCTTGAGGCAGCCGTGCTCGACCGGCATCTGCGGCCGCTGATCGACCCGCCGCTCGAGCGCCTCGCCGATGCCCTCGCCGCACGGCTGAGCGCCGATGCGGTGACCGTCGGCGGCTTCGCCATGGGCTGCCTCGCCATGCTCGCGGTGATGCTCGGCCAATACTGGCTGGGCCTGCTGCTGTTGCTGATCAACCGGCTGGCGGACGGGCTGGACGGGGCGATCGCGCGGCGCAACGGGGTGACCGATCTCGGCGGCTATCTCGATATCGTGCTCGATTTCATCATTTATTCGGGCATCGTCTTCGCCTTCGCGGTGGCCGATCCCGCAGCCAACGCCCTGGCCGCCGCGTTTCTCGTCTTCTCCTTCATGGGCACCGGCGCCTCGTTCCTGGCGTTCGCCGTCATGGCGGCCAAGCACGGGCTCGACAGCCCCGAGCAGGGGACGAAGTCGCTCTACTACCTGGGCGGGCTCGCCGAGGGCACCGAGACCATTCTCTTTCTCGTGGCGGTGCTGCTCTGGCCCGCCGGCTTTCCCCTGCTCGCCTGGCTGTTCGGTGCCGTCTGCTGGCTGACCACGCTCGGCCGTATCCTGATCGCGGTGCGCCAACTGCAAGGCCGCTGACGTCAGGCTTGATCCAGATCATGACAAGCCCGGCGGCTTCTGCTCTAGTGAACGGCAAGGAAAAAGCCGCACGTGGCCTTTCGTTGGGGTGAGCCGATGACCTACCGCACCATCTTGTTGCAGATGTTCGAGGACCCGAACCTCGAGCACCGGCTCACCGCCGCCGTGGCGTTGGCCGGCCGCTTCGACGCGCATCTGGTCGGTCTCAACGTCTCGCCGCCGCCGGTGATGCCGTTCGGCTACGGCGAGGCCGCGGCCTATGTCGGACCCGAGGTGTTCGAGGCGCAGCGCGAGGCGGCGCACGCGATCGCCGAGCGGCTGCACGCGGCCTTCGACGGTGCCCTCGACAGCACCGGGCTGAGCTCGATCTGGCGCGACGAGGAGGGCGATCCGCCCACCCTCTTTGCCCGCGCCGCGGCCACCGTCGATCTGGTCGTCACCGGCCGGGTGCCGGGTGACGCGCTCGATGCGATTGTCCCCGACGTCACCGGGCATCTGGTCACCGAGGCCGGCGGGCCGGTCCTGATGCTGCCGGCCGGCGCTGTGGACGGCGGCTTCGGCAAGCGGGTGATGGTCGGCTGGAACGGCAAGAAGGAGGCCAAGCGGGCGCTCAGCGACGCGCTGCCCTTTCTGCGCGGTGCCGATACCGTTTGGCTGGTGACCATCGGTGATCCCGAGGAGGTCCGGCTCGACCGCGCGGTCCGGCTGCTCGGCCGGCACGACGTGACAGCCGAGGAGCTGGTGCTCGAGGCCAGTGGCCAGGAGCCGGGGGCGCAGCTCCTGGAGCAGGCGCAAGCCAACGACGCCGATCTTCTGGTGATGGGCGCCTACAGCCACTCGCGGCTGCGCGAGATGATCCTCGGCGGGGCGACCCGCCACGTGCTGCACAACGCCACGCTTCCGGTGCTGTTCAGCAGCTGACCAGGGCCGGTTCTGTTCAGTAGCTGACCCGGCGCTCCCGCCAGAGGGCGGCGAAGGTGAGGCCGGCCAGCACCAAGGCGGTGATGCCGTTCCAGGCGGAGAGCGAGAGCCCGATGAAGCGCAGGGTCACCTGATCGCACGCGGGGGCGGCGCTCAGGAGCTGGGCGCGAAGCTCCGCCACGGTGGCGGCGGTGCCGATCGCGGCGCAGCCTTCGGGCAGGGCGAGGAGGCCCTGCTCGACCCCGACATGCCAGGCCGAAAGGCCGGTGCCGACGAGAAACAGCAGGAGTGCCGCCGCCAGCGCCAGGCGCACGAAGCGGCTGGCGACGCCGAGCACGGCCGCGCCGATCACCGCCATGTAGGGATAGCGCTGCCAGTAGCACATCTGGCAGGGCTCGAAGCCGCCGAGATACTGCAGGGCATAGGCCGCGGCCAGGGCAGCCGCACTGGCGAGGGCGAGCAGGACCAGCCAGGTCTTGGCGGAGACGGAGCGGACGAGATCGAGCATCACAAGAAGGCGATCAGGGCGAAACCACCGAACAGCAGGACGAAGAAGGCGAGGGTCAGCCAGCCGAAATAGCGGTCGATGAAACCGCGGATCCAGGGCCCCCAGTACCACAAAAGTGCGGCGACGATGAAGAAACGCAAGCCCCGGCTCGCCAGCGACGAGACGCCGAAGACGGTGGGGTCGAGGGCGGTCACCCCGGACGCGATGGTGATCACCTTGTAGGGGAAGGGGGTGAGCCCGGCGAAGAAGACGATCCAGGCGCCGTGCTCGTTGTACATGCCCTGGAACTCGGTGAACTTTTCCAGATAGCCGTAGAAATTGAGGATGGCGACACCGATCGTCTCGTAGAGCCCGTAGCCGATGAAATAGCCGAGAAAGCCGCCGCCGACCGAGGCGATGGTGCAGATCCCGGCGATCACGAAGGCGCGCTCGCGCTGGGCCAGGATCAAGGGGATCAAGAGGACGTCCGGCGGGATCGGGAAGACCGAGCTCTCGATGAAGGCGATGCATGCCAGAATCGAGAGCGCGTACGGCTTGGCCGCCTGCAGCATGGTCCAGTCGTAGAGGCGGCGCAGCAAGGGTGAGCTCCAAGGGGCAGGTCCTGCGCAGCGCCTAGCCGCTTTTCGCCCGCCTGCGCAAGCCCGGCCTGCGGCGATCGCCGGTCGCCCGGCCACCCGCGGGCCAGAGCGTGGTTTTCGGGTCGGCCTGCTGCCTCGGGTACGATATTGAATTTTCTCTTGCTGTTAACGGAATCTTAAGACTCTGGCGGTAGATTGAGCACCGTGATGCACGGCGAAGAGAGGCCGATCGCTTCTCGAGCCGGTCATCACTGTCCTCCCTGACGTTGTGATGCCTCCCTTTGCTTCGGGCCATTGTCGGAAACGGCGATGGCCCGCTTTTTTTTCCCCCTGAGAGCCTTCTCTGATTGGGGTCGTTGGTGTCAAGCTGCTCCGCTTCTTTTTTCTCCTACGTTGGGGTGGCTCGCTCCTGCTGGTCACTCGCT
>SLRI01000006.1 GCA_007131045.1 Rhodospirillales bacterium | reverse complement strand
GCGGCCAGGGCTCGGCCTTCCTCTCGGGCTCCCCTACCCATCCCGAGATCGGCGATGTCCGTGTGCGCTTCACGGCCGTTCCCACCGGCGAGATCAGCGTGCTCGCCGGGCTCGACGGCTCCACCCTCCGCCCCTGGACCGCACCCAATGGCGGGGTCGTGGCGCTCGCCCAGCCTGGCCTGCGCACCGCATCCCAGATGCTCGCTGCTGCCTACCGCCGAAACGCGCTCACCACCTGGGCGATCCGTGGCGCGGGCACGCTCGGCATCTTCGTCGGCCTGTCGATCCTCTTGGGCCAGATCGCCCGCCGCGTCCCGCCCTTGGCCCACCTCCAGGCCAGAATGAAGGGCCCGATCGCCTTCACCATGGCGCTGGCCTGGGCCCTTGCCGTCATCGCTCTCGCCTGGGTGATCTTCCGCCCGCTCCTCAGCCTCGGCCTGATCACCGTGAGCGCCGTCCTCTTCCTCGGGCTTCGAGCGCTGCGCGCCCGCCGCCCCGAGGACGACTTCGCGCACCAGCGAGCCGGTGACGATTGACCGCCTCAGCGCGCGAGCACGGCCCTTTGACGGCGCTCCTCCGCCCGTGCCCTGGCCTCCGGGCTCTTCGGCGACAGCCGATACTCGGCATAGCGGATGCCCTGGGTGATCACGAAATTGAGCGAGAGGTAGAAGGCGCCGGCGATGATGAAGATCTCGACCGGCTGGAAGGTGGCGGCGATGATCTTCTTGGCGATCCCGGTGATCTCGAGGATGGTGATGGTCGAGGCCAGCGAGCTCGCCTTGACCATCAGGATGATTTCGTTGCCGTAGGCGGGCAGCGCCTGGCGGATCGCGATCGGGAAAGTAATCCGGTAAAACAGCTGCAAGGGCGCCATCCCCACCGCACGTCCGGCCTCGAGCTGGCCGAACGGCACCGACTGGATGCCGCCCCTGATGATCTCGCTGGTGTAGGCGCCGGTATTGAGGGTCAGCGCCAGGACGGCACAGAACCAGGCGTCGCGGAAGAAGACCCAGAGCCCGATATCCTGAAGGAACGGCCGGAACTGCCCGGAGCCGTAGTAGATCAGGAAGATCTGGACCAGCAGCGGCGTGCTGCGGAAGACGTAGACGAAGCCGTAGGCGAAGCTGGAGAGCAGCGGATTGGTGCTGAGACGCATCAGCGCGATCAGCATCGCCAAGACGAAGCCCAAGGCCAGCGACTGCCCCACCAGGAGCAGCGTCAGCGGCAGGCCGGAAGCCAGCTCGGGGCCGTAGCGGGCGAAGGCGGTGAAATCCATCAGGCCCTCCGCACTCCCTTGTTCGCCCAGGTCTCGGCCCAGTTGAAGCCGCGGTTGGAGAACGAGGTGAGGCCGAGATAGAGGATGGCGGCGACCAGATAGAAGGTGAAGGGCTCACGGGTCGAGCCCGCGGCGATCGCTGCCTGGCGCATGATCTCGACCAGCCCGATCACCGAGATCAGCGACGTGTCCTTGAGCGTGAACTGCCAGACATTGCCCAGCCCCGGCAGCGCGAAGCGGGCCACCTGTGGCACCAGGATCCGCCAGAACCGCTGCGCCTTGCTCATCCCGACGGCGATCGCGGCCTCGATCTGGCCCTTGGGGATCGCCTGGACGGCACCCCGGATCACCTCGGCCGAATAGGCCCCGGCGCTGACTCCGATGCAGACCATGCCCGTCACGAAGAGCGGCGGGTCGATATAGCCCTCGTAGCCGAACATGCCCGAGGCGATGGCGCGAAGCGCCGCCCCGCCGCCGAAAAAGACGAGATAGATGACGAGCAGCTCCGGAATGCCCCGGATGACCGTCGTATAGACCTCGGCGATGCCCTTGAGAATCAGGCTTCGCGAAAGCTTCATGGCGGCGAGGCCAGAGCCGATGACGATGCCGAGCGCATAGGCGGCCAGCGCCACGGCGATCGTCATGAGCGCGCCCATGGCCATCTGGTCGAGCCAGCCGTCGGGGCCCCAGGTCAAGAGCGAAATGTTCAAGACACGGCTGCCCGGCGCCGGTCCGGGGCCCGCGCGAGCACGGGCCCCGGCATGCCCCTAGTCCCGCGCCGCCGAATCGAAGCCGAACCACTCGACCGCGAGCGCGCTGATCGTGCCGTCCTCGAGCGCCTCTTCGATCGCGGCGTCGAACTTCTCGACCAGGCCGCCGTCCTCCTGGCGGATGCCGACGCCGACCCCCTCGCCGAAAACACCACCGGCAAGCGCCGGGCCCACCATGACGAAATCCTGGCCCTGCTCGCTCTCGAGCAGCGGCACCCAGTAGCCCATCGAGGCCAGCGCCGCGTCGATCCGCCCGGCCTGCAGGTCGAGGTCGAGGTTCTCCTGGGTGTCGTAGCTGCGGATGTCGACCGCGTCGCCCAGATACTGGCGCAGGAAGTTCTCGTGCGTGGTGGCCGTCTGCACGCCGATCACGTTGCCCGAGAAGGTCTCGACGATGGCATCGAGTGCCGCCTGGTCGGCGTCATCGATCTCGGACATCACGATATAGTCGACGTCGGTGGCAAAGCCGGCGAAGGGGCTGTCCTGGGTGACGACGAAGCGCCCCGGGGTGACGACGTAGGGGCGGCTGAAGCTGATCACCTCACGCCTCGCATCGGTGATCGACATGCCGGCCATGATGGCGTCGTAGCGGCCGGCCTGCAGGGCCGGGATGATGCCGTCCCAGGCCTGCTGGACGATCTCGCACTCGGCCTCCATCCGAGCGCAGAGATCGGCTGCGAGGTCGATCTCGAAGCCGGCGAGTTCACCCGCCGCCGTCTGGAAGTTCCAGGGCGCATAGGCGCCTTCGGTGGCGATCCGAATGGTGCTCCAGTCTTGCGCCGCGGCACTGCCGGCGAACAGCAGCCCGGCAGCAACAGCGAGAAAGCGGTGGGTCGGCATGGGTCGGTTCCTCCAATGATGATCGATCACAGAACACTGGCGAGAAAACGTCGGCAACGCTCGGTCTTCGGGTTGCCGAAGAGCTCGGCTGGGGTGTCTTCCTCGGCGACCAGCCCGTCGGCGAGAAACATCACCCGGTTCGAGACCTCCCGCGCGAAGCCCATCTCGTGGGTGACGACGATCATCGTCCGCCCCTCGGCCGCGAGATCGCGCATCACCCGCAACACCTCGCCGACGAGCTCCGGGTCGAGGGCCGAGGTCGGCTCGTCGAAGAGCAGGACCTGCGGTTGCATGCAAAGGGCCCTTGCGATCGCGACGCGCTGCTGCTGGCCGCCGGAGAGCTCGACCGGATAGGCATCGTGCTTCTCGGCAATGCCGACCTTGGCGAGAAGGTCCATCGCCCGGTCCCTGACCTCTGCCTTCGGCTGGCGCAAGACTGTGAGCGGCCCCTCCATCACGTTCTGCAGCACGGTCATGTGCGACCAGAGGTTGAAGCTCTGAAAGACCATGCCGAGTTTGGCGCGAATCCGGCTGAGCTGTCCCTGATCGCCGATCACCGGGCCCGAGCGGCCCTGCTTGATTTGGATCTCCTCGCCGCCGACGACGACACGCCCGCCGTCCGGCGTCTCGAGGAAGTTGATGCAGCGCAGAAACGTGCTCTTGCCCGAGCCCGAAGCGCCGATGATGGAAATGACGTCCTCGCGCTCGGCGGTGAGCGAAATGCCCTTGAGCACTTCGAGCGAGCCGAAGCGCTTCTTGATGTCCTCCGCGACGAGCGCGGCTGTGGCGGCGGGATCGATCATTGAAGGACGGCGCTCACCTCTGCTGCGAGGACGGTAGAGACCTTCACCGAAGCCGGCAAGCCTGCAGCCGTACCGTCGCTCGGGCAGAGGGTTCCCCCCTTGTGACAAAAGCGATCGGCAGGTCGGCCGATTTCTGCGAGAAGGGCGTGAAGCAGCGGGAGGGGATCGTGAGAGTAGCCGATTGCGAGGTTCTGGTCGTGGGCAATCCGCCGCCCGGGTTCGGCGGGCGGTATTTCATCTTCGTCAAGCTCACCACCGCCGACGGGATCGTCGGCTGGGGCGAGGTCTACTGCGCAACCTTTGGGCCGCACGTGGTCGCCCGGATGATCGAGGACGTGGCATGGCGCTTCGTGATCGGCAGTGACCCGACGGCGATCGAGGATGTCTGGCGGCGGGTCTATTCGGCCGGCTACGGCCAGCGGCCGGACATCACGCTCTGCGCCATCCTCTCCGGCCTCGAGATCGCCATGTGGGACATCGCCGGCAAGGCTGTCGGCAAGCCGGTGTGGGCGCTTCTCGGCGGCCGGGTGCACGAGCGGTTGCGGGCCTATACCTATCTCTATCCCGGCGCGGACGACGGCGACGACTTCTATCACGATGCGGAGCGGTCGGCGGCGGCCGCGGCCGCCGTGGTCGAGCAGGGCTTCACGGCGGTCAAGTTCGACCCGGCCGGCGCCTATTCCGCCTTCGATCCGCGCCAACCCTCACTCGTGCAGCTCGAGCGGTCGGAGCGGTTCTGCCGGCTGATCAGGGAGGCCGTCGGCGACCGTGCCGATCTCTTGTTCGGCACGCACGGCCAGTTCACGCCATCGGGTGCGATCCGGCTCGCCAAGCGGCTCGAGCCGTTCGATCCCCTGTGGTTCGAGGAGCCGACGCCGCCGGAGCTGCCGGAAGCGATGGCGAAGGTGGCGCGGGCGACATCGATCCCGATTGCCACGGGCGAGCGGCTGGCCACCAAGTACGAGATCGCGCGGGTGCTGGCGACGGGCGCCGCCTCGATCATCCAAGTCAATCTCGGCCGCTGCGGCGGGATTCTGGAGGCCAAGAAGATCGCCGCATTGGCGGAGGCGCACTACGCGCAGATAGCGCCGCACCTCTATTGTGGGCCGGTCGTGGGTGCCGCCAACATTCAGCTCGCCACCACCTGCCCCAACTTCCTGATCCTGGAGAGCATCCAGGACTGGGGCGGGTTTCACAGCACCATCCTGAAGCGGCCGATCCGCTTCGAAGCGGGCTGGGTGGTGCCGCCCACCGAGCCGGGCATCGGGGTCGAGATCGACGAGGCCGTCGCCCGAGCGCATCCCTACGACGGGGACCGGCTGCATCTCGAGATGGCCGACCGCCCGATCGAGGAGTACCCCGTCCCGATGCGCTGACGGCCGGCGCTAGCCTGCCCGCTCGGCTTCGAGCGCCATGATCCGCTTGGTGCCGAAGCCCTTCAGCGGCACTTCACCCACCTCGCTGAAGCGGAAGTCGTCACCGATCAATTTGGCCGTCGCGGCACAGGTCAGGATCTGCATGGGCGCCGCCTCCTGCTCGAGCCTTGCTGCCATGTTCACGGCCGGGCCGAAGACGTCGTAGACGTATTTCTGCAAGCCGACGAGCGAGCCGATCACCGGCCCTGTGTGGATGCCGATCCGGCAACGCCAGGCGGTGGGATGCGCCTGGTTGCGCCGCTCGAGGTAGCGCCGGGCACGGAGCGCCAGCTTGGCGATGTTCTGCGGGTGGTCGGGGTTGCTGTCGGGGATGCCGGAGACCGCGAGATAGGCGTCGCCGATGGTCTTGATCCGCTCGCAGCCGAAGAGCTCGGCGATCCGGTCCAAAGCCATGAAGATGTCGTTGAGCTCGGCGATGGTCGAGGCAGGATCGCGGGCCACCGCCATTTCGGTGAAGCCCACGAAGTCGAGCATCAGGACCGAGGCCGAGTCGAACTTGTGCGGTGTCGTCGTGCCGAACTCGCGCAGCTCCTGGTAGACCGACTTGGGCATGATGTTGAGCAGCAGCTTCTCGACCCGCTCCTTCTCGCGGGTCAGCTCCCTCGCATTCTTCTCGGCGAGCTTGGCGTAGGAATCGAGCATGTACTCGGCTTCCTTCTGCTTGGTCAGATCCCGCCCCTGAAGCAGCCAGGCCGGTCGGGTGCCGTGCTCGATCTGCCGGAGATCGAGGGCCAAGACGCGGCTGCGTGCGCCCGACTTGATCTCGGTCTCGACCGTGGCGGTGCGGCCGGCGTCGAGCCGCTCGCGAAAGGTTTCGGGGGCGAGGAAAGGCAGCCGGGTCGCCAGCGTCTCGGGCACCTCGCCGGTGGACGGAAAGGCCTGGAAGAACCGCGCGTTCTCCAACAGGATCGTGCCGGTCAGGGCATCCGCCAAGGCCACCGGCAGATCGAGCGCCTGCAGCACGGCGCTGCCGGCATCGTCGAGGGGCGGATGGATCTGATGCTCGGTCATCGCTCGTCTTCCTCAATCGCGCCTGGCAACGATGAAGCTCTCGCGCTGGCGGAAGGCCTGGTCGACCGCCCGGATGTCGTCGACGGGCATGCCGAACTCCTCGAGCGTCTCGACCAGGAGATCCGCCATCAGCTGGAACTCGCGCATGGTAATGCCGAG
>SLRI01000154.1 GCA_007131045.1 Rhodospirillales bacterium | reverse complement strand
TTGGCGGCGCCAGCGTTCGCCTGGGCACCGCCGACGGCGTAACTGTTGTTGTCGGCAACCGTACCGTTGTTGTCCAACCTCGCCGACCACATGGTGAGGGCGCCACCGGCGAAACCCAAATCGGAGTAGCTGTCGCCGAAGACCCAGAGATCGTCGACCTCGACTTGCTCGACGCTCGTCGCCTCGGACACGGCGAAGGGGTTGGACACTGCGAAGGGCGATCCGCCGCCGCCGCCGCTGCTGCCTTTGCCCCCACCGCCACCGCCGCCGCAACTGGCGAGCAGCACAACGGCAGCGAGCAGCGATCCCCGGCGAATGACCCACATGGCTGTCGACACCACTCGTGAACATGGCGGCAGAGGCCACTGCTCTTGCCCAGCGGGGTTGTGCTGAGCATCGAGGGAACACGCAAGAGCAAAAATCTACCCTGAGTGCATGGCCATGCAAGCCGACATGCCGGGTGCGTTGCTTCCGCATCAGAGCGTCGCCGGATCGGCCGCCGCCTGCTAGGGTCTGCGATAGCGGGCGCGCGGCGCCCCGCCAACGCGGAGATGTGGATGAGCAAGGACGTGACGGTGCGTGAAGCGGTGGCGGTGATGGAGGACGTCGACTCCCTCGAATCCGCGGTCGAGGAATTGCAGCAGGCCGGCTTTGCCGCAGCGGACATCAGCCTGCTCGCCGGCCACGCCACGGTCGAGAAGAAGCTCGGGCGGATGTACAGCCGCGTCGAGGAACTCGAGGACGATCCAGCGGCGCCGCGCACCGCCTTCGTCTCCAATCGCACGGTCGAAAAGCGCGAAAGGCTGGTGATCGGCTCGATGACCACCCTGCCCACGCTGATCGCCGCCGGGACGGTGGTGGCGACCGCCGGGGCTGTGGCCGCGGCCATCGCCGGCACCGCGGTCACCGGGGCGCTGATCGGCAACGTCCTGGCCCGCTGGATGGACAATCGCCACGCCGCCTGGCTCGAAGAGCAGCTGGAGCGCGGCGGGATCCTCCTTTGGGTGCGCACCCCCGACGCGGCGCGCGAGCAGCAGGCGCTGGCCATTCTCGGCCGGTTCGCCGCGCACGACATCCACATCCACGAGATCCCGAAGCCGGAGGACTGAGCGGGTGGCGGCTGCCAACCTCGCCCCGCTCGACGGCGAGTTGCGGCTGATCGAGGCTGCCGTGCCGCAACCGGAGCTGGTTCTCGAACGGCTCCTGACAGAGCTCGACTGGCGCCAGGACACCGCGCGCATCGTCGGCCGCGAGGTGGCCCTGCCCCGCCTCACCGCCTGGTACGGCGACGCCGGCTACCGCTACAGCGGCATCGACAATCCGCCGCGGCCCTGGCCGCCGCTGCTCGCCGAGCTGAAGACCACGGCCGAGCGGCTGGCCCTGACCTCGTTCAACAGCGTGCTGGCCAACCTCTACCGCAACGGCCGGGACAGCATGGGCTGGCACAGCGACGACGAGCGGTCGCTCGGCCCCGAGCCGGTCATCGCCAGCCTCTCCTTCGGCGCCGTCCGGCGCTTTCGCCTGAAGCACAAGACCGAGCCCTCGACCATCGCCCTGGACCTCGAGCCCGGCTCCTGCCTGATCATGGCAGGGAGCCTACAGCACCACTGGCGCCACGCCCTGCCGAAGACGGCAAGGCCGGTCGGCCCGCGGGTCAATCTCACCTTTCGCGCGGTCCGGCTCTGAGCGCGGCCCGGGTCGGGATCAAGGCCCAGTAGTCGAGGTCGAGCAGCACGTCGGGCAGATGGCGGCCGTCCGCGCCCAGCCTCGGAAAATCGTGGCACGGCCGGTTCTTCGTGGCGACCAAGCGCAGCCGCAGTGCGCCGCAGTCCTCCCGGTCGGCAAGGGCGGCCTTGTCCAGCACCTCGGACCAGGCGAAGACCGTATCTCCGGCCACGGCCGGGTTGACGTGGGTCCCGGCATTGATCGCCAGGATGTGCCAGAGGTTGCCCAGGCCGTTGAACGAAAGCGCGCGCGCCGTGCTGATCACCACACCGCCGTAGACGATGACCGCGCCCAGCCGGCCGCTGCGCTCGACGTGGTCGTTGAAATGCACCCGGGCGGTGTTCTGGTAGAGCCGGGTGGCCAAGCGATGCTCGCTCTCCATGATGCCCATGCCGTCGACATGGTCGATCCGCTCGCCGATCGCGTAATCCTCGAAGCAGTGCGGCGAGCCGCTCATCGCCGGGTCCAGGGTGAGCGCCCCCAGGCCGCGGGGTGCGGCGAGCTCGGTTGCAGGAACCGCCGCCCGGAGGTCCGGCACCACCGGCGCCGGCACCGGGGTCGCCGGGTCGCGCTTGTCGACCAGCACCCAGCGGCAATACTCGAGCACCAGCCGGTCGAGCTGGTCGGTGCCGGTGGTGCGCACGTAGACGATGCCGGTCTTGCCGCTCGAGGTCTCCTTCAGCCCGATCACCTCTGACGTGGCGAACAGCGTGTCGCCGGGCATGACGAGGCGGTGGAACCGGCCCTCGGCGTAGCCCAAATTGGCAACCGCATTGATCGAGATATCGGGCACGCTCTTGCCGAAGACGAGGTGAAAGGCGAGCAGCTCGTCGATCGGCATCGCCTCGAGGCCGTTGGCCGCAGCCTGGGTCGAGGCGCAGTGCGGCGTGAAGCGGCTGCCGGTGAGCGCCAGATAAAGCGCCGCATCGGCCGCGGTCACCGTCCGCGGCGTGGCATGGCTGATCACCTCACCAATTTGAAAATCCTCGAAAAAGCGGCCTTCGGAGAACTTGCTCATCGATCTCTTGGTCCTCGCCATAGGGGATATCGGTGCAGACACCACCCGTTCCGAAGGCTGCTCGACAACCGTCCGGGTGTCGTCGACGTGTTCAACCCGAGGTCACTACATGCCCCAAAGCCTTTATATTATAACGAGAAAATACCGGGAAAACCGCCGTCGGCTCGGATAGGCACTTGCGGCTCATCGTGGTTCATGCTTACATCCAATTAACAATTTTTGGGAAGGAGTACGCGCAATGGTCAGAAAGATCGCCCTCGGGGCCGTGGTCGCAGCGGCAGTCGCGCTCAGTGCACCGTCGGCGCACGCTTTCGGCAACAAAGGGCCATTTTTCAACATCGGTCAGCCGATCGCGTTTACCGAGACAGGCGGATCGGTCGCGACGCCATTCTTCGCATCTGTTGCTCGTGCGGCAAACGTGTTCGGCTCCAGCACCGTGCCGAACGTTCCGGCGCGGACGGCGGCGAATACCGGGCGTTTGTTCGGCAACATGCTGGCGGCTGGGTTCATTCCGACTAGCCCGCCGCGCTGGGGTCTCGCATTCAACTAAGATGTGACGGGCGAGGCGATCACTCGCCTCGCCCGATTGAGCCGATTTGATGCGCGTCTTTTTTATGGCGGCGTGCGTATCTGTTAGCCTATTCGTCATCTTGCTAGCAGCGCCGCGTTTCTTAGCCGACGCTGGTGATTTGGTTGGTCACGAAGCCGTACAATTGTCGCTGCGCGGCGAGGCTTTGAATAGCTTCTCCTATGAGCGAGCCGTCCGTAGTCGTGAACGGGCACTGAGGCTGCGTGAACGTGCATCCCACCACAGCGAACTCGGCCTCCTTCATATCAATCAACTCGTCTTGGCCGACAGGGGTGCGGTCGAACAATTCGGGCAAGCGCCAACGTTCGCCCGATCGAGCCGAGAAGCGTTCGAAAAGGCTCTCACACTCAACCCGGTTCAGCCCAGTGCTTGGGCATTCCTGTCGCAACTCTATCTGCGCGATGGTGATCGTGCGGCGGCCGTCGAAACGCTCGCCTGGTCCTTCCGCACCGGCTATGTCCATCGTCCACTGCTAGAGCGGCGCATTTTGCTGGCCTTCGAGCTCTGGGACGACATTGACCCTCTGACCAAGCAAAAACTCGAAGTCTCCATCGTCGAGCTCGCCCGGCGGCAGCCGAGAGAGCTGGTCGAGATCGCGTTTGCCGCCGGCCTCGCCGACGATGTCATGGCTGTCGTCGGCGCCCACCAGCCGGACGGTCCGCTGCTGGCGGCCCGCTTCTACCGCGCCGCCGGTCAGTATTTCGGCGTCGACAGCACGTTTCTCGCCCAACTCGGAGACAGAGCCGCCATGCAGCGCCTGATCGCCTCGGCGTCCCTCATGCTCACCGTCGCCATGCCGATCCCGGCGTTTCCGATGACCGTGCAGGAATACCTGGCGATCCGCCAGGGCGCGCCCGGCACGGTGCAAACCGAGGCCGATGTGCTGCAGTACCTCGCCGGCGTCCTCGACGCTCTCCTGATGAGCGGCGAAATCGCGCGTCAGCAAGGTAGCCCGATCTTCTGCATGACCGACCAGCAAATCACCGCGCTCGAAGTCGGTGAACTGAAGGTCACCCTCGATCTGATGCTCGACGAGTTCGAGCGCGAGGTCGCCAACTTCGACGAGCTGGCGCGCACCCGCACCGTCGGCGTAGCGTCGCTGCAATTGCTCACCTATCTCTATCCTTGCGAGGAGTAGCCTACAGGACAGGGCCGGCTAGCGAAGCTCGACCGCAGCATCCGCCCAGATACCGACCCCGCGCTCCCGTGCCAGGCGCTCCAGCGACCGGTAGAGGCCGGGCGCGTCGTCGCGGGCGAACGCCCAGCCTTCACGCAGCAGCTCGGCCGCGAGATCGATACGGTCATCGAAGAGACGGCGCGCGGCGATGCTGCAACGGCCTTCGGGCAGCCCGGGCCGGCGCATCCCGACGATGTCGCAGCGAACGAACCCGCGCACCATCTCGTCGAGCACGAGCACGGCGCGCGGGCCACAGCGGACAGGGCTCACCGTTCGCCGGCAGACCCGATCGAAGGTCGGAACGTCGATCCCGGCCAGGGCCACAACCTCACCTGCGACGACCAGGTTGCCGGCATCGTCAACCCGGGCAAGGCCGCTGATAGTTTGGGCAGCGACCGTAACCGGCAGGCTGACGAGGCCGACGGCGACTACGAGCGCTGCCGCCGCGAGCACCCGTTCAATAGATCGGAAAGCGCTCGCAAAGCCTTGCCACACGCAGGCGGACCGCTGCTTCGACATCCGCATTGCCATCCGGACCATTCTCGGCGAGGCCGTCGAGCACGTCGCCGATGGCCATGCCGATCTCGCGGAATTCGGCGATGCCGAAGCCGCGGGTGGTGCCGGCCGGCGTGCCGAGCCGGATGCCCGAGGTCACCGTCGGCTTTTCCGGATCGAACGGCACGCCGTTCTTGTTGCAGGTGATGTCGGCCCGCTCGAGCGCCGCCTCGGCGGCGTTGCCCTTGACCCCCTTGGGGCGAAGATCGACCAGCATCAGGTGGTTGTCGGTGCCCCCTGAGACGATCTCGCAGCCGCGCTCCCTGATCACCGCGGCCAACGCCTTGGCATTCTCGACCACCGCCCGCTGATAAGCCTGAAAGTCCGGATCGAGCGCCTCGCCGAAGGCCACCGCCTTGGCGGCGATGACGTGCATCAAGGGACCGCCCTGCAGCCCCGGAAAGACGGCCGAGTTGATCTTCTTGCCCAAGGCCTCGTCGTTCGAGAGGATCAGCCCGCCCCTCGGCCCGCGCAGCGTCTTGTGCGTCGTGGTCGTCACGACATGCGCATGCGGCAAGGGTGAGGGATGCAGGCCGGCAGCGACAAGCCCCGCGATGTGCGCCATGTCGACGAAGAGGATGGCGTCGACCTTGTCGGCGATCGCCCGAAAGCGCGGGAAATCGATGACCCGGGAATAGGCAGAGGCGCCGGCGATGATCATCTTCGGCCGGTGCTCCAGGGCCAGCCGCTCGATCTCGTCGTAGTCGAGCAGGCCGTCCTCGGCGCGGACACCGTACTGCACCGCATGGAACCACTTGCCCGACTGCGCCGGGCGCGCGCCATGGGTCAGATGCCCGCCGGCATCCAGCGACATGCCGAGGATGGTGTCACCCGGCTGCAGGAGGGCGAGCATGACCGCACCATTGGCCTGCGCACCCGAATGCGGCTGCACATTGGCGAAGCTGCAGCCGAAGAGCTGCTTGGCCCTGTCGATCGCCAAAGCTTCCGCGATGTCGACATACTCGCAGCCGCCATAATAGCGCTTGGCCGGATAGCCCTCGGCGTATTTGTTGGTCAGGACCGAGCCTTGCGCCTCGAGGACGGCGCGGCTGACGATGTTCTCCGAGGCGATGAGCTCGATCTGGCTCTGC
This sequence comes from Rhodospirillales bacterium, assembly GCA_007131045.1. Classification (GTDB taxonomy): domain Bacteria; phylum Pseudomonadota; class Alphaproteobacteria; order Geminicoccales; family Geminicoccaceae; genus SLRI01. Next base: position 158 of record SLRI01000154.1, on the reverse strand, counting down.
TGCCGGCCCAGTTCCTGATCGATCGCCCGGGCGATTACCGGATCGGCGTCGGCGAGACCCCGACTGAAGAAACCGTTGCCACGAGTCGCCTGGGGCTTTGCCTGGGCCATGCTCAACACTCCACCAGATTGACGGCGAGGCCTCCCAAGGAGGTCTCC
>SLRI01000075.1 GCA_007131045.1 Rhodospirillales bacterium | reverse complement strand
CCGGCGGCCCGGGCCGCCTCCTCGAGGCTGTCGTGGATCTGGGTCAAGGTCGCCCGCGTGGTCTGCAGGCCGAAAGCCATGTAGCGCATGATATAGGCCAGGAGCAGGATCCAGATGGTGCCGTAGAGAGCAGGGCCGATCGGCGGGTTCGACCAGGCGAGGATCATCGCCACACCGATCACCGAGCCCGGCAGGGCGAAGGGGATGAGCCCCAAAGCATCGAGCGTGCCCGCACCGCGCATCCGCGCCTTGACGTTGAGATACGAGATCAGCGCGGTCGCCACGATCAGGATGGTGGCGGCAGCGGTCGCCAGGAACAGGCTGTTGACGATCCCGCGCTGCGCTCCGGCCGTGCCGAGCACCGCCTCGTAGTGGCGAAAGGTGAAGTTCTCGGCGATCAGCGGCGCCCCCCAGAACCGCAGCACCGAGGTGAGCACCAGGGCCGCCACCGGCATGACGACGACGACGAGAATGACGAGCCCGAGCCCGGCCAGGACCCAGGGTTTGGCCCGGCCGAGCTTGATCACGTTGGGGGTGACCGACTTGCCGCCGATCACCGCGAACCGCGCGCGCGAGCCCTCGGCCCAGCGAAAGCCGAGCATCGAGACCAGGGCGACCAGCACCAGGAGCACCGACATGGCTGTCGCCAGCGGCATGTTGGGGATGGTCAGCGCCTCGTAGATCCGGGTGGTCAGCACGTAGAACTGTGCCCTGAGCCCGAGCACCGCCGGGATGCCGAAATTGTCGATGGAGGAGACGAAGGCCAAGAGCGTGCCGCCGTAGATCGCGGGCTTGACCAGGGGCAGGGTGATGTCCTGCATGATCCGCCAGGTGCCCACGCCCGAGGTCCGCGCCGCCTCCTCGAGCGACGGGTCGACCCGCTGCAGGGCGCCGGCCACGGTCAGGAAGACGAAGGGGTAGTTGGTGACGGCCAAGACGAAGATGATCCCGCCGGCACTGTAGATGTTCCAGGGCACCGGGCCCGGCCCGAAGACGAAGCGCCAAGCTTGTGAGAAGAGCCCCACCGGCCCCGCCAGCTGCACCCAGCCCATGGCCGAGAACAGCGGCGGGATGGCAAACGGCAGGACCAGCAGAAGGGCGAGCCCGCCCTTCCAGGGCAGGTCGGTGCGCATCACGAGAAAAGCCGCGCCGGTGCCGATGACCACCGAGATCGCCGTCGCGATCACCGAGACCCAGAGCGAGTTCCACACCGCCACGAGATTGCGCGGCTGCAGGAAGACCGAGGCGTAGTTGGCGAGCGAGAAGGCACCGTCGACGAGGAAACTGCGCCAGACCACCTGAAAGAGCGGGTAGACGACGGTGAGCAGGACGAACAGCGCCAGGCCCAGGAGCAGCATCGCCCGGCCGTCGGCCAGCCAGCGCCAGAGCGCCGAGTGCGGCCGACGCACCGCCAGGCGTTGCGAATCGAGCGTCGTGGTCATCAGGCGGCGGCTGCCGGGCGCCCGCTGGCGTCAGTAGAGATCGGCAAACCGCTCACGCAGCTCGGGCCCGTGCTCGGCCAGCCACTCGAAATCGACCTCGAGGGCGACGATCTCCTCGGGCGAGGGCAGGCCTTCGGGCGAGGCGACGTCGGTGCGGACCGGCAGGAAGTGACGGTCGACCAGCACCTGCTGGCCTTCGGCACTGAGGATGAAGTCGACGAAGACCCGAGCCGCCTCGGGGTTCTGCGCCTCGCGGCCGATCGCGATCGGGCTCGGCAGCGAGAGCACACCCTCCTCGACGAAGGCGAAAGCGACCGGTGCACCTTCGGCCGCCGCACCGGCAATGATGTAGTCGATGCCCTTGATCACCGCGAACTCGCCCGCGACCAGGCCGCGGGTCACGTCGCCGGTGCCGCGGACCACCTGCACACCCTTCTCGCGGGCCTGCTCGAACCACTCCCAGCCGATGTCGTCGTTCTGCACGAAGGCGCCCATCATGTTGAAGTTGGTGCCCGAATGCAGCGGGCTGGCGAGCGCCGCCTGCGGTCCCCACTCGAGGAACTCGGCCCAGCTCTTCGGCACCTGGTCCTCGGCAACGAGGTTGGTATTGTAGCCGATGCCCATGTTGTGCACCCGGCCGGCGAAGAACATGTTGTCCGGATCGCGCAACCCCTCGGGGATGAACTCTGCATGCTCGGTCTCGTGCGGCTGCAGCCAGCCCTCCTCCTTGAGGTTCAAGAAGAGGGCAGGGTTGGCAGCCCAGATCACGTCGGCCCGGAGGTCGCCCGCCTCGATTTCGGCGAAGATCCGCTGCTCGAGCTCGACACTGCCGGAATAGAGCAGGTCGACCGTGATTTCCGGATGCCGCTCCTCGAACTCGGCGATGATCGGCTCGACCACGTCGAGGACCATCGAGGAATAGAAGTTGATGGTGCCGGAGGCCGCCTCGGCCCGCTCGACAACAGTGGTGAGGGCCAGGGCCGCGACCCCGGCGATCAGCGTCTTCTCGGCTAGCCTCACGGCTCGTCTCCCCAAAGGTTTCTTCGACGCCGCGACAGCAGCATCGTTTGGTGACAACCCCATGACTCCTAGCCGAGCCGGCCCCGCCGGGCAAATCGCCGGCACGCGGCAGACGCTCAGTCGGCCGGCGGCTTTTCCGGGGCGGCGCGCCTGGCGTAGCTGCGCAGCTGGGTGACCACCACGACGATCAGCACGGTCATGAGCACCATGCCGACCGGCCGGGTCAGCATCTCGAACATCTCGCCGCGATAGGTCAGGAGTGCCCGGCGCAGCGAGGTGTCGACGATGCCGCCGACCAGGATGCCCAGCACCATCGGTGCCAAGGGGAAGTTCCGGCTGCGCAGGAAGAAGCCGAGGATGCCGAAGCCGAGCATGGTGTAGACGTCGAAGAGGGTGAAGCCCGCGGCCCAGGATCCGAGCACGCCGAGTGTGGCTGCGATCGGCAAGAGCAGGGCGCGCGGGCTGGTCAGGATGTGGACGAAGAACGGCGACAGCACGACGGCGAAGAGCCGGGTGAAGATCGCCGCCACCCAGAACAGCACCACCACCATGACGACGAAGCCCGGCCACTCGATCATCAGCATCGGGCCGGGGCGGATATTGTGCATGAAGAGGGCGGCGATCAGGATCGCGGTCGGCCCCGAGCCCGGGATGCCGAAGACCAGGGCCGGGATCAGCGCCCCGCCGGAAGTCGCGTTGTTGGCGGTCTCGGCCGCGACCACGCCCTCGAGCGAGCCCTTGCCGTAGAGCTCCGGGTGCTTGCTTCGCCGCTTCGACCACTCGTAGGCGATCCAGGGGGCGGCCGATTCCCCGGCCCCCGGCACGATGCCCATGCCGACGCCGACGCCGACCGAGCGCAGCACGTTGCCGATATTGCCGGCCAGGAAGCGGAAGTCGATGCCGACGAAGCCCGGCCGGGTGGTGAGCTGGTAGGGGGCGGTCTGGCGCAAGACGGCCAGGACCTCGCTGATCCCGAAAAGCCCGATCAGCGCCGGCACGAAGTTGAAGCCGCGCGTCAGCTCGCGGGTGTAGCCGAAGCGCGCATAGCCCCAGAGTACCTCCATGCCGACCATGGCAATGACCAGGCCGAGGAAGGCCACGATCCAGCCCTTGAGCGGGTTGTCGGCGGCGAGCGCGCCGGCCATGACGATGCCCAGCATGGCCACCAGGAAGAATTCCCAATCGCCCAGCCGCATCGCCAGCACCGCGATGAACGGCAGGAAGATGAGCGTGCAGAGCTGGCCCAGCATGTCGCCGGTGAACGAGCCGCCGAACGCAGCCGACAGCGCCTCCTTGGCCTTGCCCTGCTTGGCCAGGGGAAAGCCGTCCAGCGTGGTGGCGGCGGCCGCCGGGGTGCCCGGGATGTTGAGCAGAATGGCGGTCACCCCGCCGGCGCTGATCGCCCCGACATAGATGCCGATCAACAGCCCGATCGCCTCGTCGGCCGGCACGATGAAGGTGAAGCCGAGCAAGAGCGACATCGCCATCACCGCCGAGAGCCCCGGCAGCATGCCGACGATCAGCCCGATGAAGCTGCCGAGTGCCGTCATGAACAACAGCATCGGGTCGGTCACCACATCGAGCACGACGCTCGGCAGATAGCCCCATTCCCGCAGGATCAGATCGAAGTTCACGTGCGTTCCACCCTCGGGACTCGGGGCCTCATGGCACGGGCATCTCGAACAGCAAGGGCAGGAGCCAGGCGACGAGGCCGGCTGCGAGTGCCGCGATGATCGGGTTCAGCCACCAGGCGGCGGCGCGGAGATAGGCGAAGGTGACGACCAGAAAGAGAAACGTCGCGACGGTGAACGGAATCCAGCCGAGCGCCAGGACGTAAGCCGAGAGCAGCACGATCAGCACGAGCAGCCGGGTGCTCTCCTCCTGCCGGCCCACCGCCGCCAACCACGCACCGACCCCCCGATGTCCGCCGCGGCGCATGTTGACGGCAACCAGCACGAGGCAGAGCACGAGCGAGGCGCCGCCGAGCAGCAGCGGCACGAAGCCGGGGCTGGTGGCGAGCCCCAGCGGTCCGCGGATCGGCATGCGCACCGATTCGACGACGACGAAGAGCGAGACCAGGGCGAGGATCGATCCGATCAGCACGTCGCCCACAGGGTCCTGCTGCGGCTGGTCTGTCGGCGCGTCGTCCTCAGGCGGTTCCGCTGGGCGGTCGCTCGGGTTTTCTTCAGCCATGCGATCGGCCTAGCTGTCGGCCGGAGGGCGGCGCCGTCGCCACCCTCGCGGCAGCGACGGCTAGCCCAGCTCGTCTTGCAGGCTCTTGAAGATGTCCTCGACCTCGGCCGGCCACGGATTGGCCTGCTCGGCCCGCTCGTGCGGCGGCCAGCTCCATTCGGTCACCCGGGGAATGCCGAACTCGGCCGGATCGTTGGGCGCCACGTCGCTCTCGAAGAGCGGCCAGCTGCGCGCCGATTCGACCCTCGACATGATCTCGTCGGAGGCCTGGCCGATGGCGGGATCGAGCACCCCGGCGCGCTCGTCGACGGCGACGGAGATGAAGCTCTCCTGCTGGACCGCATGGGCGAAGGCCTCGGCGATCCGAATGACGATGTCCTCCGGCGTCTCGCGATGGACGTAGATGCCGAAATAGGGGTTGATCGCCGAATAAGGCTCGAGGTCGGGATAGTAGTCGACCACCGACGGGAAGGTGACGCCCTCGAACTCGATCTCCTCGTCGTGCAGGTTGACCAGCGGGCGGATGCTGCCCTCGACCGCCCAGTCGGTGAGATCGCCCATCGTCACCGAGGCGAAATCGACCTCGCCGGCGACCAGAAAACGACCCGCCTCACGGCCGCCCTCGTAGGGGATCGGCTCGACCCGGCCGCTCAGCCCGGCCTCCTCCATGATCAGGCCCGCGAAGATCTCGCCGTTCGACCCGGCACCCGGGTGACCGTAGCGGAAGGTGCCGGGCTCGGCCTCCTCGGTGGCGGCGACCAGATCCTCGATGGTCTCCCAGGGCGCGTCGTCGCGAACGTAGATGGTCGTCGGAAAGACGACGCTCAGGAACGAATAGAAATCGTCCCAGCTGTTGTCGGAATGCCCGAGGACCGGCCAGGTGCCGGCGACGGCCGCCCCGCCGAACCAGGTATAGCCGTCGGGCCCGGCCGCGAGCGCCGCCTCCGCACCGATCGAGCCCAGGGCACCAGTGATGTTGGTGACGGTGATCCGCTGGCCGAGCTCGCCCTCCATCTCGCGCACCACGGCCCGCGTGGTGATGTCCGAGGAGCCGCCGGCGCTCCACCCGGCAATCGCGTTGATCGGACGCTCGGGCCAGTCGGCCTGGGCCACGCCGCCGCTCGCCAGAACCAGGGGCAATGCCGTCGCCAGGGCAAAACAACTACGTACCATTTCAGCTCTCCCTCTTCGTGACACCCGCCAGCTTCGGCCACGGGACGAGAGGAGTAACGTCAGCGGTGGGAGATGGTTCCGCGAAATCGGCGCGGGCAGGTTCTGACACCAAACCCTTCAGCGCGGCGTCAGCCGCGCATAGGGGTGGCCGTAGACCGCATAGGCGAGCCAAGTAGGCTCGTGCAGTGCCGCCGCCGCCGCCCGGGCCTCGGCCGTTGCCTGGATCAGGGTCCGACCGCTGGTCAAGGCAGCGTAGAACGCCCGCGCGAAGGTCAAGGCCTCGTCGTCGGCGATCGACCAGAGGGAGCCGACGACGAGCCCGGCACCCTGTCGAATGAAGGCCTCGGCGAGCCCGCCCGTTCCGGTCATCAGGCGCCCCTGTCGGCCGAGTTGGCAGGCATTGAGGAAGACCAGCGGCCGATTGGCCCAGAGATCGGCGGACATGCGCACGGTCGGCATGCCGAGACGATCGCCGGCGGTGCTTTCGCCGGTCTTCGGAATCT
>SLRI01000586.1 GCA_007131045.1 Rhodospirillales bacterium | reverse complement strand
GAGGGCACGGGCTTCATGCTGGAGCGCATCAAGGCGGACCTCGAAGGCCTCGGCGTCGCCTTCGACGTCTTCATCTCCGAGCGCGATCTGGTCGAGGCCGGCAAGGTCGATGCCGCGCTGGCGCACCTCGAGCGGCTCGGCCTGCTCTACACCGGCACCCTGCCGCCGCCCAAGGGCAAGCAGCTCGACGACTGGGAGCCGACCCCGCAGCTGCTCTTCAGGTCCACCGACTACGGCGACGACGTCGACCGGCCCTTGAAGCGCTCGACCGGGGCCTGGACCTATTTCGCGGCCGACCTCGCCTATCACCTCGACAAGTACGACCGTGGCTTCGCCCGGCAGATCGATGTCTGGGGGGCGGATCACGGCGGCTACGTCAAGCGGATGCGGGCGGCGGTCGAGGCGCTCTCCGAGGGCCGGGCCGAGCTCGACGTCCGGCTCTGCCAGCTGGTCAACCTGATGGATGCCGGCCAGCCCTTGAAGATGTCGAAGCGCGCCGGCCGGATCATCACCTTGCAAGACGTGGTCGCCGAGGTCGGCAAGGATGTCTTTCGCTTCATCATGTTGACCCGCAAGAACGACGCCGCGCTGGACTTCGATCTCGCCAAGGTGGTCGAGCAATCGCGGGACAATCCGGTCTTTTATGTGCAGTACGCGCATGCGCGGATTTGCTCGGTACTGCGCAATGCCGAGGCGGATGGGCACGGGCATTGGCTGGAGCAGCCGGAAGAGGCCGCGGTCGACTTGCTGACCGACCCGGCCGAGCTGCGGCTGTTGACCACCGCAATGCAATTTCCGCGCCTCGTCGAGAGCGCGGCCGTGCACCATGAGCCACACCGAATAGCTTTTTATCTTCATGACTTGGCGAGTGACTTTCATGCGCTGTGGAACCGTGGCAAAGAGGATGGTGGCTTGCGGTTCCTGATCGACGACGAGCCGGCACTGAGCCGGGCGCGGCTCGCCATGTTGGTCGCCGTGCGCCGGGTCATCGCCAACGGACTTGGTCTGATGGGCGTGACGCCGGTGGCGGAGATGCATTAGAATCAAGCCCGGGACCGGTCGATGCGTTCGGCCGAGACAGATGAAAGGAAGCGGCACCGTGCGATCGCCAGATCATCCAGTCGAGCGGGATCTCGATGTCGCCGATCTGCGTCGGCCGACGCCGGTCGGCTCGGTCAAGCGGGGGCACGGCGCGGCCCGCAGCCGCCGCGGCCTGCGTCGCTACCTGCTCGGCGCCATGGTCGTCGTGGTTCTGGCCCTCTTCTCGGCCGTGGTGTGGTTCGCGTACCAGGACCTGATGCCGGGCGGCGACACCGTGCCGCCGCTGATCCGCGCCGATGCGGGCGAGCTCAAGCGCGAGCCGGACGAGCGCGGCGGGCTGCCGGTGGTCAACGCCGAATCCGCCGTGGTCCAGGCCCTCGACGAGCCGGAGAGCCCGGTTCGGGTCGAGCGGATCGTGCCGCGCGAGGCGGCTGCACCCCGGTCGAGCGCCGACGTGATCCCGGAAATCCTGGCAGTCGAGGCCGGTCTCGAGGCCGAGTCGAGTGTCGCTGCCGAGGAGTCGGCGTTCGGCGGCGAGGGTGAGACGCTGGTCGTCGCGCCGCTCGCGGTCCCGGCTCTGGCCACCGCCGAAGCCGACGATGCCGCCGGCACGGCGACCGCCACCGACACCCTCGACACGCTGCTCGCCGAGATCATCGAGGGGCCGGAGGACCTGGCCGCGATCGAGCCGGCTGCCGGGCCCTTTGCTGAGGACGACGGCTTGCCGCTGCCGGACGACGGCATGGCATTGCCCGAGGCGCTGGCGGCCGAGCCGGAGGCGCTGGCGGCCGAGCCCGAGGCGCTGATGGCCGAGGCGACCAGTCCGGTTGTGACGGGAGCGACCGAGGCGCCGGCGACAGCAGCGACCACCACGGCAACCGCACCGACGCCGGCACCCGCGACCACCACGACGGCACCGGCAGCAGCATCGACGACCGCTGCCGCCCCCCCTGCCCCGCGCGACACCACCCCGCGCCAGACCACCCCGCGCCAGACCACCCCGCCCGAGACGACGGTGGCGGCGCTGCCGAGCCCGGCCTTGGCCCCCACCTTCAACGGCGCCTTCCGCGTGCAATTGCTCGCGGTGCGCGACCAAGATGCCGCGGCCGGGGCTTGGAGCGGGCTGCAGCAGCGCTTCCCGACGGCGCTCGGGCCGTTGCGCAGCCAGGTGCAGCGGGCCGAGATCGGCGGCGGCACGTTCTACCGGCTCCATGCCGGCCCGTTCGCCGATCGCTCCGGCGCCAGTGCGGTGTGCGAGGCGCTGCAATCGCAGGGTGTCGATTGCTTCGTGGTGGCCCCCACCTCTTGAGCCGTCCACGCGCCGCCGTCGTCGGCATCGCCGGGACCACGCTCGCAGCCGAGGAGCGGGCCCTTTTCGAGCGGGCACCGCCGGCGGGCTTCATCCTGTTCAAGCGCAACTGCGCGGCACCTGCCCAGCTGCGCGCCCTGACCGCCGAGCTGAAGGCGCTGTTCCCCGAGCGCTGGGTGCCTATCCTGGTCGACCAGGAGGGCGGGCGTGTGCAGCGGCTCGCAGCACCGCAGTGGCCGGCCGCGCCGGCGCTGCGCCGCATCGGCGAACTGGCCGAACTGGACCCGGCGCTCGGCCGCGAGGCGGCGCGGCTGCACGCGACGGCCATTGCCGCCATGCTGACCGCTTGCGGCCTCGACGTCGTCTGCGCCCCCTGCCTCGATCTGCTGCGGCCGGAGACGACGGCGGCGATCGGTGATCGGGCCTTCGCAGCGAGCCCGGCGCTGGTCGCCGATCTCGGCCTGGTCTATGCCCAGACACTGCTCGACCACGGCGTGGTGCCGGTGATCAAGCATCTGCCGGGGCACGGGCGGGCGACCGTCGACAGCCATCTCGACCTGCCCAGGGTCACCGCCGAGCGGGCCGAACTCGAGCGCAGCGACTTTCGCACCTTCAGGGCGCTGGCGGCAGCACCACTCGCCGAACGCATCCTCGGCATGACCGCCCACATCGTCTTCGAGGCGATCGATCCGGAGCGCCCGGCAACCCAATCGCCGAGCGTCATCGCGACGGTCATTCGCGAGACCATCGGCTTTCGGGGCTTGCTTCTCAGCGACGATCTCAGCATGCAGGCGCTGGCCGGGTCGATCGAGACGCGGGCCCGGGCCTCGCTCGAGGCCGGCTGCGACCTGGCGCTGCACTGCAACGGCGAGTTCGACGAGCTCGAAGCGGTGCTGGCGACCGTGCCGGCACTGGATGCCGCGACCACGGCACGCCTCGAGGCCCTGGCACCGGCGCGGGTGGTGCCCGAAGTCGTCGCCGAGGAGGTGCTGGCCGAGCTCGAGATGCGCCTCGGCCACGGGGTAACGGGTGTTTGATCTAGCTGCTTTCGGCCACACGCTTTCGGTCTGGTTCCTGCCGGTGGTCTTCGCGATCACGCTGCACGAGGCGGCGCACGCCTGGGCCGCCTGGAAGCTCGGCGACGATACCGCCAAGTCGATGGGCCGGCTGAGCTTCAATCCGGTCCGCCACGTCGATCCCTTCGGCACGTTGATCCTGCCGGGCATGCTCCTGGTCGTCGGCGCCCCCTTCCTCTTCGGCTGGGCCAAGCCCGTGCCCGTGGCCTTCCACCGGCTGGGCAACCCCAAGCGCGACATGATCTTCGTGGCATTGGCCGGCCCTGCCATCAACATCGCCCTGGCCCTCGGCGCCGCCCTGGTCATGCATCTCTTCGTCGGGCGCGAGGGCGAAGTGGCGAATTGGATCTGGCAGAATCTCGACAACGCGCTCCTGATCAACGTCGTGCTCGCCTGTTTCAACATGCTGCCGCTCCTGCCGCTCGACGGCGGGCGGGTGCTGACCGGCCTGTTGCCGCTGCCGCTGGCGCGGCGGTTCGCCAGGACCGAGCCCTACGGCCTGTTCATCCTCCTGGGCGTGGTCTTCGTCCTGCCGCTCTTGGCCCGCGAGGTCGGCATCGCCTTCAATCCGCTGGCCGCCGTGCTCTTTCCCATGGTGCAGTCGGTCCATTCGCTGGTCCTGCTCCTGGCCGGCTGGTAGGGCGCGGATGCAGGCGGCGAGCGATACCACCTTCGTCGTCGATCTCGACGGCTTCGAGGGACCGTTGGACCTGCTGCTCGATCTGGCCCGGGCACAGAAGGTCGATCTCGCCCGGATCTCGATCCTCGCCCTGGTCGAGCAGTATCTGGCCTATCTGGATGACGCCCGGTCCCGCGAGCTGACGCTGGCGGCCGAATACCTCGTCATGGCGGCCTGGCTCTGCCTGCTCAAGTCGCAGCTGCTGTTGCCCGCCGAGGAGCGCCTGGAGGAGGACCCCGAGGGGCTGGCCCTGGCCCTGGCGCTGCGGCTACGCAAGCTCGATGCGATCCGCAACGCGGTCCTCTGGCTGGAGGAGCGGCCGCAACTCGGTGTCGCCCGCCTCGTCCGCGGCAGCCCCGAGGAGGCGCCGGTGCGCCACGACGATCACTGGCGGGCCGATCTCGGCGGGCTGCTCGAGGCCTACGCCCGGATCATGGGCCGCCAGCGCCAGCAGAGCATCCGCCTCGTGCCGCGACGAGCGATGAGCGTGGAGGCTGCCCTCGACCGGCTCTCCCGGCTGCTCGCCGGGCGCGATTGGCAGGAGCTCGCGAGCTTCCTGCCGCCCGGCCTCGACGACGCCTTTCTCGATCGCTCGGCGATGGCCGCTTCCCTGGTCGCCAGCCTCGAGCTGACCAAGCGCGGCACCATCGACCTCGAGCAGCAGCGGCCCTTCGGCCCCATTCGGATCAGGCGGCGATGAGCGAGCCCGAGACAACGGACAGCGAGACAGCGGACACCGAAATGTCGGCGACGCCGCTCGAGACGATCGAGAGCCGGCTGGTGATCGAGGCGCTGCTCTTTCAGTCGGCCGAGCCCCTGGACGAGGCGGTGCTGCAGGCCCACGTCACGGACGGCAGGCCGGTGCGCGACGTGCTCGACGAGTTGCGGCTGGACTATGCCGGGCGCGGCATCCGGCTGGAGCGGCACGGCCGCCGCTGGGCGTTTCGCACCGCGCCCGAGGTGACGCCGCATCTGGAGCGGACGGAGGCCAGGCGGCGGCGGCTGTCCAAGGCGGCGATGGAGACGCTGGCGATCATCGCCTACCAGCAGCCGGTGACCCGGGCCGAGATCGAGGCGGTAAGGGGGGTGCCGGTCGCCAAGGGAACTCTCGATCAGCTGGTCGAGGCCGGCTGGGTGGCGCCCAAGGGCAGGCGGGAGGTGCCGGGCCGGCCGGTCACCTGGGTCACCACGAGTGCGTTTCTCGATCAGTTCGCGCTCGCCGCCCTTGACGACCTGCCCCGGCTCGACGAATTGGAGGCAGCGGGGTTGTTTCGCTCGACCGGGTCGGGTGACGCTGCCAGAAGTGAGCGGCAGGACGCGGGTCCGAAGGGCCCGGCGGACGACCTGCAGCCGCCGACCGACGACGATCGGAGCGGGGAGCCGCCGTCCGGGTCGTGATTGCGTGGCAAAGCCTTTTTTGCCACACTCAGCCGACATCTGCGGAGCGACCGTGCCTGGAGACGGGGACGGCTCGCAGCATCGAGAGGGTTATCTGATGAGCATCGGTATCTGGCAGGTCGTTCTGATCCTCGTGATCGTGCTGATCCTGTTCGGCGCCGGCAAGCTGCCCAAGGTGATGGGCGACGTCGCTGCCGGGGTGAAGAACTTCAAGAAGGGTATCAAGGACGACGAGGAAGACGAAAAGTCGACCAAGTCGCTTGCCGAGAACACCAGCGACAGCGAGGTGACGATCGAGCGGCCGAGCCCGGTCAAGGACGAGGCGGCGAAGAGCTGAGTTGCGCCGCTCGCCGGCGCTGGAGTGACGAGAGGCCATGTTCGATCTCGGCTGGGCCGAAATGGCCATCATCATGCTGGTGGCGCTCATCGTCATCGGCCCCAAGGACCTGCCCAAGGTGGCGCGCACGGTCGGCCAGTGGACCGGCAAGGCGCGGGCGCTGGCGCGTGACTTCCAGCGCTCGCTCGACGACATGGCGCGCGAGGCCGAACTCGACGAGATCAAGAAGAGCATCGACAAGGCCGGCCGCTTCGACGTCAAGCAGTCGATCAAGGACATGGTCGACCCCGAGGACGAGTTCGACCGTGCCTTCGACATGGACGAAAAGATGAAGAAGTCGAAGCCGAAGCCGGCTTTGGCGAAAGCGTCCAACGTCAAGTCGAAAACGGCCGCCTCCAAGTCGATCGCCGCCCCCAAGTCGACGGCGAAGAGCCCGGCCGACGACGGGGCGGCGACGGCCGAACCCGAGGGTGCGGAACGTGAGTCGCCGAGCGTCCGGCCCGCCGCCGAGCCCG
>SLRI01000597.1 GCA_007131045.1 Rhodospirillales bacterium | reverse complement strand
TGGCGGGCGTCGTCCTTCCGATCTCGGGTTTTCGGCCTCGACAACCAAAACCCTACGCCAGATCAGGAGCTTGGGCTACGCCCGCCAACCTTGGTGCATAATCCGGGCTAGGAACCGCCGCGTCTGGAATGGCTGGTCCTGCGGCCAACTCCCCGAGGCGAGACGCGTCGAGCTGGCGCGCATGGCCAAACTAGATCCCGCAGAACTGGTTCCGTGGACACCACAAGAACGAGAAATGGTCGACAAAATATTTGCCGAGAAGGGCGTTCGATTGCCATCCTATCACATTATTGTGAGTTTTTTCAGAGTTTTTTCCAAGAATCTTTAAATATGTCAGGATTCATATTTCACAAAGACACAAGTTTCCTTGGCTCCTATTTTGGCAGCCGAGCGGCATTTGATGGCGCCGTCTTCAATGGCGTAGCAGAGTTTAATGGATGCACCTTTTGCGGACCAGCTGGTTTTGACTCCTCCAAATTCTGCGGTCCTGCGCGGTTTCTGTTTGCCATTTTCGAAGGAAGCTTGCGGTTCGGCAAATGTGAATTTTCAGGGCCTGCATGGTTCATGAATGCAACATTCAAGAAATTTGTTTGGCTTGGTTCTGCAATATTTTCAGATGAAAGTCGATTTACTGGCTCATCGTTCGAAAGTTTTGCTAAATTCCCGGAAGCTATTTTTAAGAGCGCTACCAATTTCTCTGACAGTCAATTCGGCGGGCCCACGACATTCTTGGAAGCGCAATTCTCGACTCGCTTCCCCAAGCTGTCTGGTGCGATCCTGCATCAAAACACTACCTTTACTGCAAAAAGCCAGTTCTGGCCCGACACCGTCAATGCCCCCGCCGAGGAGAGTCGCGAATCACTTGCGATCATCCGTCATGCCGTCGGCAAGCAGGGGCTGCCGGAGGAGGAGCATTATTTCTTTCGCCGAGAGATGGCGTTCGCGGCGCGGATCGGCTCGCCGTTGCAGCGCTTGCCTTACCAGGCCTTCGGCGCGCTTTCGGACTTCGGCTATTCGCTCGCCAAGCCCGCGCTCTGGCTTGGCGGTTCCTGGTTCATCGGCTTCCTGGCCTACGCCTATTGGCTCACCTGGCTGGCGCCAACGCTCGCCGATGCACATCCGCTCTTCACCGCCGCCGGCTTCAGCGTCGCCCAGCTCTTCGGCTTCCTCGGCTTCACCGGCAGCTACTTCGGCACCGACTTTCTCGACGCCCTGCCGACCGCTCTTAAGGTGTTGGCCGGTTTCCAGACGGTCGCCGGGGTCGTTCTACTGTTTTTCCTCGGCCTCGGGCTTCGCAACCGCTTCCGATTGAAGTGAGCGCAGCGGCCGTCTGACGGTAGCTGTTTTCGTCGTGCCGCGAGGCCACGTTTCCGCTATCCTGCCCGCTGACCGACCGGCCGGCAGCGCGGCCCGCCGGAAGGTCGAGTTCAGTGACAAAAAATCAGGGAAACAAGATCATGGCGGACGATCTGCAGAAGAGCTGCGACGCCATCCTGCAGCGGACGGTGGTCGAGAAGCCCGGGGTGCCCGGGGTGGTAGCGATGGCGACCGACCGGCGGGCGAACATCTACGAGGGCGCCTTCGGCAAGCGGCGGCTGGATCAGCCGGCGGAGATGACCAGCGACACGGTGTTCGCGATCTTCTCGACCACCAAGGCGATCGCCGCCACGGCCGCTCTGCAGCTGGTCGAGGAGGGCCGGCTCGACCTCGACGCGCCGGCCGAGACCTACCTCCCGGAGATCGGCAAGCTGCAGGTGCTCGAGGGCTTCGACGAGAGCGGCCAGCCGCGGCTCCGGGCCCCGGCGCGGCCGGTGACGACGCGGATGCTGCTCCTGCACACCGCTGGCCTCGCCTACGACTTCTTCAACGAGGATTATCACCGGCTCGCCGAGGAGCACGGCCAGCCGAGTGTCATCACGGCGTCCAAGCCCTGCCTGATGACGCCCTTGCTGTTCGATCCGGGCGAGCGGTGGGAGTACGGCAGCAATATCGACTGGGCCGGGCAAGTGGTCGAGGCGATCGCCGGCAAGCGGCTGGGGGCCGTGCTGCAGGAGCGGATCTTCAATCCGCTGGGGATGACCAGCACCGCCTTCTCGCTGAGCCCCGAGATGCGCGGCCGGCTGGCGACGATCCACCAGCGCCAGGCCGACGGCTCGCTCGACCCCCTCGACTTCGAGCTGCCACAGGACCCGGAGATCCACATGGCCGGGCACGGGCTCTATTCGACCGTGCCGGACTACATGAGGTTCATCCGCATGTGGCTCGACGACGGCATGGGCGAAAAGGGCCGGGTGCTGCGGCCCGAAACGGTGCGGATGGCGGTCCAGAACGGCCTCGGCAAGATGAAGATCAAGAAGCTGCCGGGCATCGTCGCCTGGCTCTCCAACGACGCCGAGTTCTTCCCCGGCATGCCCAAGTCGTGGTGCCTGCCGTTCATGATCAACGACGAGGACGCGCCGACCGGCCGGCCGGCGGGTGCCCTGGGCTGGGCCGGGCTCGCCAATCTCTACTACTGGATCGACCGGCAGAACGGCGTCGGCGGCTTCTGGGCGACGCAGATCCTGCCGTTCGCCGATCCGTCCTCGTTCGGCGGCTACATGGCCTTCGAGACGGCCGTCTACGACAGCCTGGTGAGCCGGGCCGCCGCCTGAATGTAGCCGGGGCCTCGGCCGCCCCTTTTCCCGGCACTGCCGGTTCGTGCTAGCATGCGCCTGCCGCAGCAGTGGAGCACGCCATGGCCGAGCCGGCATTGCAGCCGATGACCGTCGCCGAGTTCCTGAACTACGACGACGGGACCGATACCCGCTACGAGCTGATCGGCGGGGTGCCGGTCGCGATGAACCCGCCGAAGGTGCCGCATGTCGAGATTACCACGCGGCTCATGAAAGCGTTGCTCGATCGGCTGGCATCACCTTGCCGACCGCTCGTCGGGGGTGGCCTCGCCACCAGTCTCGATGCCAGCATGTACCGAGTGCCCGATATTTTCGTATCGTGCACGTCGCCCTTGAGCGATGCCTTCTTCGATCAGCCGCGCCTGATCATCGAGATACTCTCGCCGTCGACAGAGCGTGACGACCGAACCGCCAAGCTCGATTTCTACAAGACCTTTTCGAGCCTGCAGGCCATCCTCTTCGTCTGGCAGGACACGCGGCGGGTCGAGCTGCACGAGCGTGACGGCGACGATGTCTGGATCGTCACTAGCCGCATCGGCAATGGCACGACCCGGTTGCGCGATCTCGGAATCGACCTCATCATGGACGAGATCTACGGCTCGCAAGGGGAAGAACCGGACTGATGCTGACACCCGCGCAACGTCGCGCCTGGGAGGACCAGGGCTATCTCCACTTGAAGAGGTTCGTGGCCGAGGACGCTCGTGCCGCTCTCTCTGAGCGGATGGCCGAGTTGCTCGAGAGCTTCGATCCGCGCGGGCTCTCCACCGTCTTCTCCAGCGACGATCAGCGCCACGGACAGGATCGCTACTTTCTCGATTCGGGTGACAAGATCCGTTTTTTCTTCGAGCCTGAGGCGCTGGATGCGGCGGGGCGGCTGACGGTCCCCAAGCTGCAGTCGATCAACAAGGTCGGCCACGCGCTGCACGATCTCGACCCGGTCTTCGACCGCTTCTCCCGCCAGCCGAAGCTCGAAGCCCTGGCCCGGGATCTCGGCCTCGTGCGACCGCTGCTGCTGCAGTCGATGTACATCTTCAAGCAGCCGCGGATCGGCGGCGAGGTGGTCTGCCACCAGGACAGCACCTTTCTGCACACCGAGCCCCTGTCCTGCATCGGCCTCTGGTTCGCGCTCGAGGATGCGACGGTCGAGAACGGCTGCCTCCTGGCCGAGCCCGGCGGCCATCGCCGCCCGCTCGCCAGCCGCTTTCGCCGCGACGGCGAGACGACGCGGATGGAGCAGTTCGATCCCGAGCCGCTGCCGGCCGACGGGCTGGTGCCGCTCGAGGCCGAAACCGGCGATCTCATCGTCCTGCACGGCCAGCTGCCGCACCGCAGTGCCGCCAATCGCTCGCCCCGCTCGCGGCAGGCCTACACGCTGCACCTGATCGACGGGACGGCGACCTACAGTGCCGACAACTGGCTGCAACGGGCGCCCGACATGCCGCTGCGCGGTTTCGCCTAGCGTTTATTCTGGAGGACGCCCGGCCGGGCCTACTGGCGCTGGCCGGGAACGGGCGCGGCCGGGTCGCCGAAGCGGCCGATATTGCCGACCAGCTGCTCGACGATGGTGAGCTCGTTGCCCAGCGTGCGGGTGCTGTCGGGATCGGGCTCGACGGCCATCGCCTGGTCGATGCCGTGCTTGCGCAGGTCGCTGACGATGCCGCGGTCGTCGAAGCTGATGGTCACCACCTCCTGCTCGGTGATGTTGCTCTGGAAGAACGAACGGTTCTCGCGACGCTGCGTGACGTAGTACCAGCGGCCGTCCTCGAACGTGGCCAGCGCCGAGGGGCTGCCCATCAGCCGGGCGACCTGCTCGCGCGAGGTGACGCCCGGGGTGATCCGCGCCAGCGCCTCGGGATCGATGGTGTGCCCGTGCTGCACCACCTGGGGCGAGCAGGCCGCCAGCCCGCCTGCCAGCACGCCGGCCAGAAGCAGCACGGCTGCACTCGATTTCAGGCCCATCATCACTACCTCTCGAACTATCCGCCACGTCGGCGAGCGAACGCACGCCAGGGTCGGGGCCGCGTTCACTTCACCAGCCGATCTACGATGTACGATGTCGAAGAATCCCGAACAAGTCTCTTGGCCGGTCAGTCGCGGCCTTTTCGGTCAATTCAGCAGTTGGCTGATCGGTCGCCGCACCGATCGCCGCCGCCTGGCGATCGCGTTCGCCGTCTACCACGTGATCGTCGCCCGGGCGCGCCAGCCGATCCTCTATGCGGAATGGGGCGTGCCGGACACCCCGGACGGTCGGCTGGAGATGATCGGGGTGCACGCGGCACTGGTCATGCGCCGGCTGCGCGCCGAGGGCGAGCCCGGCAAGGTCCTGGCCCAGGACATCTTCGACGTGATGTTCGCCGATGTGGATCGCAACATCCGCGAGCAGGGTGTGGGCGATCTCTCCGTCGGCAAGCACGTCAAGCGCGCGGCGCAGACCTTTCTCGCCCGCTTCTTTGCTCTCGATCCGGGTCTCGATGCCCAGGATCGCGGGCGGATCGCTGCCGTCCTGGAGCGCAACGTCTTCAACCGCGTGGTGAGCGACAAGGGGGCTGCGGCGGCGGAGATGGCGGAGGAGCCCGACCCGCCGGCGCCCGGCATGCTGGCCTTGGCGGGCTATCTGTTGGCCGAGGACGCACGCCTGGCGGCGCTGCCCGGCAGCGAGCTGCTCGCCGGGCGCTACGCCGTCGAGGGCGCGGCCGAGGTCGCCCCGGCTTGACCAGGGGACTGGTTCTGCCTAGCCTGCCGGTGCAAATCAGCGTAGTCTGCGCTGCTGGTGGGCCTGCGGCACGCGCCGTGCCCGGCCGAGACGAGTGGGAGTCGGCAAAGTCGCCGCCTGCGGCGCTTCCGGTGAGGGGATGAAAGACTTGGCGGACGAGGTCGAATTCTCGCGGCTGTTCAAACTGCGGCATCTGCCGGCGGTCGGCGGGCACGGCTTCGTGCTCGGATCGATGCCGGGCGAGCGGCGCGCTGTGGCCCGGCGGCTCGATCTGGTCACCCTCACGGCGTTCGACTTCGAGGGCCGGATCGAGAAGGGCCCGCGCGACGGCATTCTGATCGTGCGCGGCACCGTGGAGGCCGAGTTGACCCAGCGTTGCGTCGTCACGCTCGAGCCGGTGCCGGCCCGCCTCGAAGTGCCGGTCGAGCGCTATTTTCTGCTCGACGGCAGCACCGTCTCGGCCGAAGTCGTGGTCTCGCCGGACGACGAGGAGCCGGAGCCGATCGATGGGGATCTGCTCGATCTCGGCGAAATAGCGGTCGAGGAGCTGTCGTTGGCCCTCGATCCCTATCCGCATGCCGCCGACGCTCCGGCCGTGCTGCGCAGCTACAACGATGCCGCGGACGCGGCGGCACGCTCGGCCTTTGCCGCGCTCGCGGCGTTGCGCGACCGATCCAAGAGGCGGTGACCCTTGCGTCCATTTTTCGTTGAACCCGCGGCTCGCTCGAGACCGCCCTGGCCGAGCGCGGCCGCGGTGCATCGATGCGCCTGCCTGCCCTGCCGCCGCCGCACGGCCGCCCGATGACGGTGACCGTCGCCCTCGACGGCATGGGCGGGGACAAGGCGCCCGAGATCGTCATCGCCGGCGCTGCCCTCGCCCGCGAGCGGCGCCCCGATCTGCGCTTCTTGCTGTTCGGTGACGAGGCCCGGATCAACGGGCTGGTCGACCAGCATGCCGGCCTCGCCGAGGCGATCGAATTGCGCCACACG
>SLRI01000644.1 GCA_007131045.1 Rhodospirillales bacterium | reverse complement strand
CCGATTTCCCTACCTACCCGGCACCAGACCAGAACGGGGCCGTAGCTCAGCTGGGAGAGCGCCTGAATGGCATTCAGGAGGTCGTCGGTTCGATCCCGATCGGCTCCACCATAAATTCAACAGCTTGGCGGCAACGCCGAGCGGTCTGAGACCGGCACACGAGCGCAATCGAGGAACGGCGCTTCCGGGTCGTTCTCGCGCATGACCAGTTCGTCCGTGCTCAGCTGGAAGATCTCGAGGGGAACCTCCTCCGCCTGCCGGGCGAAAGCGTCGAGCACGTCATCCATCGAAGACGGTGCCTCGTCGGCTTCGCCGCCCAGGGCGGGCCGCGCCGACCCCTGGATACCGCTCGCGATGATTCGGTCGCTGTCGACCTGCCACCTGCCCTCCAACACGATGACGAGGTCCAGCTCGCGCGGCGCTTCTTCCTCCATCAACATCATTCGCTCCCTCTTCAGCCGACCGTCGGGTGCCAGCTCCAACCGGGTCAATACGGGCGCCTGGTCGGGAAACGGGTTCAGCTCGCGGCAGCTCCAGATGCCGACGAGCCCCTCCGCGGGTACGCTCGTAACCTCCTTTGGCACTTGGACATGCGGCCGCGCCGGCAAGGGACCAGGCTCCGCGACGGCGCAGGCGCAGAAACTCAGGCACGCAGCTCCGAGCAGTAGCGAATTGGTGCGCATGGGAGTTTTCTCATATGGCAGTTCGATCCGACATCGCTCATTCGACGCCAGACCCAAGGTAAGAAAACGCTCGACGACGTCACGAGGAACCCGAACCGCCGCAAGGGTCTCCAACCGAGCCCTCCGTTATCTTCGGGTTGCCGCTTTGAACTCGAGCCTTCGGGCGTGGAGGACGGGTTCGGTGTAGCCGGAGGGAAGCCTGGTGCCTTCGAAGACGAGGTCGGAGGCGGCCTTAAAGGCGATGCCGTCGAAGCTCGGGGCCATCGGGCGGTAGGCGGGATCGTCCTTGTTCTGGCGGTCGACGATCTCGGCCATCTGGCGCATGATCGCCATCACCTCGTCGCGGCTGACCACGCCGTGGTGCAGCCAGTTGGCGATGTGCTGGGCCGAGATGCGGCAGGTGGCGCGGTCTTCCATCAGGCCCACGTCGTTGATGTCGGGCACTTTCGAGCAGCCCACCCCCTGGTCGATCCAGCGCACCACATAGCCCAGGATGCCTTGGGCGTTATTCTCGACCTCGCGGCGGATCTGCGCCTTCGACCACTTCCTGAAGCGGGCCGCCGGGATCTCCAGAAGGCCGTCCACATGCCCCCGCCGGCCGGCCTTCGCCAGCGCCGCCTGCACGGCGAAGACGTCGACCTTGTGGTAGTGCAGGGCGTGCAGGGTGGCCGCGGTCGGGCTCGGGACCCAGGCACAGTTGGCGCCGGCCTTGGGGTGCTCGATCTTGGTCTCCAGCATCGCCGCCATGCGGTCCGGCATCGCCCACATGCCCTTGCCGATCTGCGCCTTGCCGGAAAGGCCGCATTCCAGGCCGATATCGACGTTGAGGTTCTCGTAGTCGGTGATCCAGGCCTTGCGCTTGATGAAGTCCTTGCGGCTGAACGGGCCCGCCTCCATCGAGGTGTGGATCTCGTCGCCGGTGCGGTCGAGAAAGCCGGTGTTGATGAAGGCGCAGCGGTGCGTCGCGGCACGGATGCACTCCTTCAGGTTGACGCTGGTTCGCCGCTCCTCGTCCATGATGCCGAGCTTGACCGTGTAGCGGGGCAGGCCCAGGACGGCTTCGACCCGGGTCAGGGTCTCGTCGGCGAAGGCCACCTCGTCGGGCCCGTGCATCTTGGGCTTCACCACGTAGACCGAGCCCGTGACCGAGTTTCTCGGCCCCTCGGTCTTCTTCAGGTCGTGCATGGCGATGGCCACGGTGATCATCGCGTCCATCAGGCCCTCGAAGACCTCGTTCCCGTCCCGGTCACGGATGGCGGGATTGGTCATCAGGTGGCCGACATTGCGGACCAGCATCAAGGCCCGGCCCTTGATGGCGATCTCGCCGCCGCCCGGCCCCTTGAACACCGGATCCGGGTCGAGCCGGCGGGCCACCTCCTGGCCGCCCTTCTCGAAGTTGGCGGCGAGATCGCCCTGCATCAGGCCGAGCCAGTTGCGATAGGCAATGACCTTGTCCTCGGCATCGACGCAGGCGACCGAATCCTCGCAATCCATGATCGCGGTGACGGCACTCTCCAGCCGGATGTCGGCGAGGCCGGCCTGGTCGCGGGCGCCGATCGGGTGGGTGCGGTCGAACACCAGCTCGACGTGCAGCCCGTGATTGCGCAGCAGGACCGCCGAGGGTGCCCTCGGATGGCCGCGATAGCCGACGAACTTCTCGGGCTCGAGCAGCGGCAGGTCGTCGACCAGGAGTGCCCCGCCCTGGACGTGGTAGCGCCGGGCGTCGGCATGGCTGGTGCCGGCGAGCGGGAACGCCTCGTCGAGGAACACTCGGGCCCGGGCCACCACCCTGGCGCCGCGGCCGCGGTCGTAGCCGCCGGCGGGCGGCGGGCTGCCCATCGCATCGGTGCCGTAGAACCCGTCATAGAGGCTGCCCCAGCGGGCGTTGGCGGCATTGAGCGCGTAGCGCGCATTGGTGACGGGGACCACCAGCTGCGGTCCCGGAACGGTCGCGATCTCCGGGTCGACGTTCGCGGTCTCGATGGCGAAGTCGCCGCCCTCGGGCACCAGGTAGCCGATCTCGGCCAAAAACGCCTTGTAGGCCTCGTGGTCGTGCGGCCGGCCCCGCTGCTCGACATGCCAGGCGTCGATCGCCGCCTGCAGCTCCTCGCGCCGCTTCAGCAGTGCGGCGTTGCGCGGTGCGAGGTCGTGCACGAGGTCGGAGAAGCCCTGCCAGAAGGCGGCTTCGTCCACGCCGGTGCCCGGCAGCGCCTCGTTCTCCAAAAAGGCCGCGAGCTCGGCCGCCACCCGCAGCTCGCCACGCGCCACCATCTCCGGCGCCCCGGTCGATCCCGTCATCGTTCCCCCCAGCAATCTTCGGCCAACACGGTGCCCGCCCGGCCCCGGGCAGGCAGCCGCTGTTTACCCCAGCGAGGCGGTCATGGCGACCCGAGGCGAGGCGGAAAGCGGCAAATTCTAGCGGAACAGCATGGTGGGCAGCCAGAGCACGCTGCCGGGGAAGGCCATGACGATGGCCAGCGCCAGGGCCTGCAGCATGACGAACGGGGCGACCGAGCGGTAGATGTCGAGCATGCTGACATCCTTGGGTGCGACGCCCTTGATGTAGAAGAGGTTGAAGCCGAAGGGCGGGGTCAAGAACGCCATCTCCATGTTGATGATGAAGACGATCCCGAACCAGACCGGATCGAAGCCGAGGCCCACGGCGATCGGGAAGAACAGCGGGGCGGTGATCATCATGATGCCGATGGGATCGAGGAAGGCGCCCATGATCAGCCAGATGATCTGCATGCTGATGATCACCCCCCAGCGCCCGCCCGGCATCTGCCCGAGAATGCTGCGCACCAGGCCTTCGGCGCCCACCGCCGAATAGAGGGCGGTGAAAATCGAGGCGGCGAACAGGATCCACATCACCATGCAGCTCAGCCGCAAGGTGGTGTAGGCGGAATCGAGGATGTTGCGCCAGGTCAGCTGCCGGTAGACGGCGGCGCAGAGCATGCTGCCGACCGCACCCACGCTCGCCGCCTCGCTCGGGGTGGCGATGCCGCCGATGATGCTGCCGAGCACGACGACGACGAGGGCGATGGGCAGGACCACGTTGCGCAGCGAGACGAAGCATTCCCGCCAGGTCGCCCGATCCTCGACCGCGACCGCGGGTGCCAGCTCCGGCTGCAGCCAGGAGCGGATCAGGATGTAGGCGAGGAACAAAAGGACGATGATGCCGCCCGCCGGCAGGCCCGCGGCAAAGAGCTGGCCGATCGAGGTGTTGGTGAAGAGGCCGAGCACGATCAAGAGCACGCTCGGCGGGATCAGCACGCCCAAGGCCCCACCGCCGGCGATGCAGCCGATCGCCAGCCGCTTGTCGTAGCCGTAGGCCAGCATCGACGGCAGGGCGATCAGCGCCATGGTGACGGTGGCGGCCCCACTGACACCGACCAGGGCCGCGAAGATCGTGCAGATGATCACCGTGCCGGCGGCGAGCCCGCCGCGCACCGCGCTCAGCCATTTGAAGATCATCTCGTAGAGGTCGCGGGCGATGCCGGATCGATCGAGCATGCAGCCCATGAAGATGAACATCGGAATGGCCAGCAGCACGAAGCTCTTGGCACTGTCGAAGGTGCGGATCGCCGCCAAGAAGAGCGCGTTCGGCCCCCAGAGGTAGTAGGTGCCGATGATCGCGACGCTGCCGAGCGCGAAGACCAGCGGCAGGCCGGAGACGAGGAGGAGCAGAAGGCCGCCGAAGAGGAGGAGGGAGATGAGCTCGATGCTCATGGCGCTTCGCCGTCCTCGACGAGCTCGCGGCCGGTGACCGCGCAAAAGAGATCGCGGACGAACTTGGCGAAGAGTTGGAGCAGCAGGAGGCCGGCGCCGATCGGCAACAGGACGAGCGCCGGGTAGAGCGGCGGGTTCCAGTCCGTGCCGGTGGTCCGGCCGGAGAGGAAGGCGCCCCAGGCGGCCTCCCAGCCGGTGCTGACGAGGATATAGCAGTAGAGAAAGGCGAAGCCGGCGGTCAGCACGTCGAGCACGGCCCGCGTGCGTCTGGACAGGCTGGCATAGACCACGTCCATGTTGACGTGGTCGCGGTAGAGCAGCGTGTAGCCGGCGCCGAGGAAGATGTAGCCGGCGAAGATGTAGGTGGTGAGCTCGTTGGCCCACTGGGTCGGGGCCCTGAAGCCGTAGCGCATCACCACCTCGAAGATGACGACGGCGATCATGATCAGGATGATGCAGGCGACGGCCCGGCCGACCGTGGCGTTGAACCGGTCGATGGCGCGCACCAGCGTTGCCAGGAGCTGCACGGCGAAGGCCTCCCTCAGGCTCGGCGTCGGCCGGGCGGCAACCGACCGCCGGCCGGGTCCGGCCGGCGGTCGCGCGGGCCGCTCACACCCTTTGCCGCTTCGCGCCTAGCCCAGCCGCGGCACGGCGATCGGGAAGTTGGCCGGCCGTTGCCGGAGCGTGTCGCGCACCTCGTTGATGATCGAGATGGCGCGCTGCGAGTACTCGTCGTCCTGGACGTGTTGCGGCAGCAGCTCGTCGACCAGCCGGTCGATCTCCTCGATGTCCTCGCCCGGCAGCACGTTCACCTCGACCCCGGCATCGGCCATGGTCTGGAAGGCCTGGGCACTGGCGTAGGTCGACTTCGATGCCCGCTCGAGCGCGAATACCCGGGTCGCCAGCACCAGCGCCTCCTGCATCTCGCCCGGCAGCTCCTCATAGGCGTCCATGTTGATGAACATGTCCTCGGCGTCGTAGGCGATCAGCGACGGGCCGAGATAGTACTTGGCGACCTCTTCGAGCTTGGTGGCGATCATGCCGTAGGGCGAGCCCCAGTTGACGGCGTCGAGCACGCCGGTCGAGAGGGCGGTATAGAGCTCCTCGCCCGGCATGGTGACGATGCTGGCCCCCTGGCTCGCCCAGATCGCGCCGCCGATACCGGAGCTTCGGATGGTCTTGCCCTCGAAGTCGCTGAGCCGGCGGATCGGCGAGGTCGACATGGTCGAGCCCCACTCGTCCGAATAGACCGGTGCGATGAAGAAGACGTTGCGCTCGGCGAAGGCCTCGCGGGTGAGGTCCAAAAGCCCGGCCTCCCACCAGAGGTAGTCGTAGTGGTCGACGATGTCGAAATAGAAGGGGATGCCCCAGGTCCACTCGGTGAACGGCATCGAGCCGCGCCAGTAGACCTGGGCGGAATAGGCGATGTCGACGACCCGGCGCTCGACCGCGTCCAGGAGCTCGAAGGTGGGGACCAGGGCACCCGGCGGGAAGGCGGTGATCTCGATCGCCCCGCCCGAGGCCTCGCGCACCCGCTGGATATAGGTCGGGATCATTTCCTCCCATTCGGCCCAGCCGGGGCCGAGGAACGATTGCAGGCGGAACCGGTACTGGCCCTGCTGCGCCCCGGCGCTCCGCGCGAGCGCGGTGCCGATCGCCGCCAGCGAAAGGCCACCCACCATGCCAGCCTTGACGACGCTGCGCCGATCGAGCCCCTGCTTGGCCATGGTCCGCTCGATGCCGGTCCGGTTACGGATCATCGTTCTTTCCTCCCTGTTGAACGGCTCGCGCGCGTTCGCCCGCGAAGCCTACTGCTCGATCCTGCAGACGACCCCGCCGACCTCGGCGATGTCGTCGACGTCGGCGACGATCTCGACCAGCTTGCCGGCGCACGGTGCCTCGACCTCGGTGGTCGCCTTCTCGGTCTCGATCTCGTAGAGGATGTCGCCGGCCTCGAAGCTGTCGCCGGGCTT
>SLRI01000662.1 GCA_007131045.1 Rhodospirillales bacterium | reverse complement strand
TCTCGAGTCTCTTCCTGATCGGCGCCTTCGGCATGTTCGCCTGGGCGATCGATCGCGGGCTGCCGATCGAGGTGGCGCGGACCATGGTGGTCAACACCATCGTGGTGATGGAGATCTTCTATCTCTTCAGCGTGCGCTACACCTATGGCGCGTCGCTGACCTTGAAGGGCTTGTTCGGCACCCGGCCGGTGATCGCCGGGATCACCGCGGTCGTCATCCTGCAGTTCACCTTCACCTATGCGCCGTTCATGGCGATCCCGTTCGACACCGCTCCCGTGGCCTTCGCCGACGGTCTGGTGATCGTGGCGATGGGGGCGGTGCTGTTCGCCGTGGTCGAGGTCGAGAAGCGGATACGGCTCGGCTGGCGCAATCGTCGGGCAGCCGCTAGAGCCTGACCGACAGGACCAAATCAAAGGATCTTCTCGATGTTGCACGTCGATATTCCGACCCAGCCCGAGATCAAGGCGCTGGCCGGGACCCGGGGCGAGATCTGCGTCTCGCTCTATCTGCCGACCAGCCCCCTCGGCCAGGACGCCGAGCGCGAGCGGCTCACCCTGAAGAACCTGGCCACCGAGGCGACCCGCCGGCTGGAGGCCCTGGGCACGGACAAGCGGCAGATCTGGCCGATCAGCGAGCAGCTCGAGGATCTGCTCGACGACGAGGCGTTCTGGCAGCTGCAGGCCAGGAGCCTCGCCGTCTTCGTCACCCCCGAGACGCTGCGCACCTTCCGCCTGCCGAACCACCTGGAAGAGCTGGTCCAGGTCGCCGACCGCTTTCATCTCAAGCCGCTGCTGCGCTCGGTCACCTTCCCGCACGAGGCCATCGTCCTCGCGCTGTCGCAGAACAATGTCCGGGTGCTCGACGTCTTCGCCGAGCTGCCGCCCAGGGAGGTCAAGGTCTCGGGCATGCCCGAGGACGCGGCATCCTCGGTCGGCAAGTCGACGCTCGGCGACCGATCGCCGAGCGGCCGGATCCAGGGCTCGGAAGGCCAGAAGGTGCGCCTGCGCCAGTTCGCGCGGGCTGTCGACCATGCGCTGCGCGGTCTCCTCGCCGGCCGCGAGACGCCGATGATCCTGGCATCCACCGGCCCGGTCGACGAGATCTTCCGCTCGGTCAACACATACCCGCATCTCGCCCGGCCGCAGATCGAGACCAACCCCGACCACCTGAGCGACCAGGAGCTCGCCGAGGCGGCCCGGCCGCTGCTCGACCAGCTCTATGCCGAGGAGCTCCAGGGCATCACCGATCTCTTCGAGACCAGGAAGGGCCAGGGCCGGGCGACCGCCGACCTCGCCCAGGCGGCGCGTGCCGCGACCTATGGTGCGGTCGACAAGCTGTTGATCGACATCGACGAGGTGATCCCGGGCTGGGTCGACGAGGCCGACGGCAGCATCCGCTTCGCCGATCCGGGCGAGGCCACCAGCTACGGCATCGTCGACGAGATCGCCGCCCGCGCCATGGCGCACGGGGCCAGGGTGCTGGGCGTGCGCAAGGCCGATCTGCCGGGCGGCGCCCATCTCGCCGCCATCCTGCGCTACGCGATCTGAGCCGCCCGCCCGGCGGTCACGCCCTGCCCCGCGATCGCCGACC
The DNA here is from genome assembly GCA_007131045.1 of Rhodospirillales bacterium. GTDB lineage: Bacteria > Pseudomonadota > Alphaproteobacteria > Geminicoccales > Geminicoccaceae > SLRI01. The sequence goes on along the minus strand of SLRI01000662.1, from coordinate 4,797 downwards.
GCGTCGTCGGCCTCGGCGGACGACCGATCAGCCTCGCGTCGTGTCGCGACGCATCACCCAGCGGGGCTTGCCGCCGCTGACGCCGGACGTCGGGGCCGCTCGTTCGAAGCCGTGGGCCTCGAACAGACGGGTGGTGCCGACATAGGCAGAGATGGCATCGATCCGTCCTTCGCCGGCGTCGGCCGGGTAGCCCTCGACGACCTCGCCGCCCTGAAGACGCGCGTGCGCCACGGCGCCTTCGAGCAGATCGTGCATCAGCCCCTTTCGGCGATAGCCGGCGCGCACCACGAAACAGACCACCGACCAGGGATCGCGGTCGTCGACAAAGGGAATGGTTCGGGAATTCATCAGCCGACGGAAAGTCGATCGTGGGGCCACCGAGCACCACCCGGCCGGCTCGCCATCGACATAGGCGAGCACGCCGGGGCCGGGTTCGGCGGCGCAGGCGTTTCGCATAGAGGCGATCCGCTCCTCGAAGCCGAGGCTGGCGTTACGGTAGGCCATGCACCAGCAGCCCTTTATCCCGGTCCTCGGTCCGACGACGGTTGCGAAGTCTTCGAACCGGCCGGTTGCCGGGTGGATGTCGATCTGCATTGTCGCCTCCCACTCCGAGGCTCCTTGATCGGGGTCGTCGGTGTCAAGCGGCTCTGGTTCTACTTTTGGCTTGCGGCGATGCGGGTCGCGGTCCGGTTGCGCAGTTCATCGCGAAGGCGCGGGTGGCGACATCTCCCTTGCGCCGCGCGCCGGCGCGCGGCAGAAACTCGGCCGACGGTGTCCGTCGAGGACCGAAGAGGGAAGCCGGTGGGGGCCTTTGAGGCTCGAGTCCGGCGCTGCCCCCGCAACTGTAGGCGGTGAGCCGCGATCCATACGTGCCACTGGGGCGTTTGCCCGCGGGAAGGCGGATCAAGGCATCGACCCGCGAGCCAGGAGACCTGCCGTCGCCTGTTCCACCCGTTTGTCCGGTCGGGGTGCGCCGGTGGAGGTCGACGATGCGCGAACAAAGCCGCTATCTTCACGGCATATTGGCCGATCGCCCCTGGCTCCCGCACGCCGGGCCGGGCGGTCGCCATGTCGGCTGAGCCGCCGCCGCATCCGCTCCCAACGGCACAGCTCGCCTCGCCCTGCGTCGGGACCTGTAGGCTCGATCCGGCGACGGGCTGGTGTGTCGGCTGTGGCCGGGATGCCGACGAGCTGACCCGCTGGCGCGATTACGACGCCGCCAGGCGCGCCGCGGTCTGGGCTGCGTTGCCGGAGCGCCTGCGCCGGCTCGGCCAGGACTGCCGGCTCCTGCCCTGGCCGCCGGAGGTGGCGCTCGCCGGCATCGCCATGGCCGCCGGGGTGCCGGGCGCGGTGCTGATCAAGGGGAGCGAGGCGGCGATTGCCGCGTTCATGGCGGCACGAGGTGGCACGGTGCTCACCCGCCGATACGGCCGTGTGCTGGAGCTGCACACCGCCGGGTCCAGGGCGCGGCTGGTCGCCCATCCCGGGTTGCGGGTTTTCGCCGGGCCCGGCCGCCTGGCGCTGACGCTGCATCGAAGCCGGCTGGCGCCGATGCCGGGCGTGATCACCGAGCTCGGCCCCGACGGCGACGCGGTGCGGGCGGTCGATCGGGAGCTGCCGCTGGTCGATCTCGGGCTCGGCCGGCCGGGTGCCCGCCTCGCCGTCCGGCTGGACGATCCGGCGCTGCTGCGGCTGGTCCGGCGCCATTTCGGCCGGCCGCTCCTGGCCGCTGCCGGTGAGCTGACTGCGGCCCTGATCGCCGCTGCACCGACCCGGGTGTTGACCTCGCCGCTCGGGCGGATCGAGATCGAGGGGCCGCTCGATCGGACTTGCCACGACGGCCCGCATACCTTGATGCTACCCGAGCAACTGGTCGGCGAGCGGTCGCTCTCGGACGGCCTCGCCTTGCCCGAGGGCTATGTCGCGCTGGCCCTTCTCTCGGAGCCCGAGGGTCCAGCCGGTGCACCTCCAGCCCTGTGGTAGGCGGCGGGCCCGAGAGAGGCCCTGGAGAGGTGCCGGGGCGGTGGACTTGTGCAGGCGCTGGGGCGCGGTATGGTTCGCTCGACGAGGAGGAGACCGATGCCGGCGGCGATCGACTTCTATTTCGACTTCTCGAGCCCTTATGGCTATCTGGCGAGCCGGCGGATCGACGGGATCGCGAAGCGGCACGGGCGCGGTGTGCGCTGGCGGCCGATGATGCTGGGCCCGGCGCTGGCCGCGACCGGCGGCAAGCCTCTGGTCGAGCTGCCGCTGAAGGGTGATTACGCGCGGCGCGATCTGGCCCGGACGGCGCGGCTCTGGGGCATTCCGTTCGCCCTGCCGACACGCTTTCCGGTGGTCACGCTGGCCGCGGCCCGCGCGTTCTATTGGCTCGAGCAGACCGCCCCCGAGCGGGCCGTTCCGTTTGCCGAGGCGGCGTTCACCGCGCTCTTCGTCGAGGATCGGTCCATTGCCGATCGGCAAGTGGTGCGGCAGCTCCTGGCCGGCGTCGGGGCGGATGCCGAGGCCGGGGCGCTGGCGATCGGCACGCCGGAGATCAAGGCGAGGTTGAAGGCCGAGACCGATGCGGCGATCGAGCGTGGGGTGTTCGGCTCACCTTTCGTCTTCGTCGACGGTGAGCCGTTCTGGGGAGCGGATCGGCTGGATCAGGTCGAGCGCTGGCTGGAGACGGGAGGGTTCTGAACATGAGCGAGGCGCCGGTACGGCTGGAGCGGGATGCGCAGGGCGTGGTCACCCTCACCCTCGATCGTCCGGCCCGGCGCAACGCCTTCGACGACGTCCTGATCACCGCCTTGCGCGACGCTCTCGATCATTTGGGCGGAGACCCGACGGTGCGGGCCCTGGTCCTCACCGGTGCGGGCTCGGCCTTCTCGGCCGGTGCGGATCTCGACTGGATGCGCCGGGCGGCCGAGTTCCAGATGGTCGAAAACCTGGCCGATGCCCGGGCGCTCGAGGCGATGCTCGCCGCGCTGGATACCTTCCCGCGGCCGACCCTGGCCCGGGTGAACGGCCCCGCCATCGGCGGCGGGGTCGGGCTGGTGGCGGCCTGCGACATCGCCGTCGCGAGCGAGCGGGCGGTCTTTGCGATGCGCGAGGTGCGGCTCGGCCTGGTGCCCGCCGTCGTGGCCCCGTTCGTGCGCCGGGCGATCGGCGAGCGGGTCTGTCGCCGGCTCTTCGCGACGGCCGAGCGGATCGATGCCGGCGAGGCGCGGCGGCTCGGGCTGGTGCACGAGGTGGTCGCCGACGCTGCGCTCGATCAGGCGGTCGATGCGATGCTCGAGCAGCTGTTGGCGGGTGGGCCCGAGGCGCTGGCGGCGACCAAGGCGCTCCTGATCGATCTCCGTCATGCCACCTTCGACGAAACCGCCGACCGCACCACCCGCGCCATCGCCGAGCGCCGGGCCTCGGCCGAGGGGCGGGAGGGGATCGCGGCGTTTCTCGAGAAGCGCGAGCCGAGCTGGAAGACCTAGCGCAGCCGAGCGCGGAAGGGGGAGGCCGGATAGACGCCGAAGATCTCGACGTGGTGGGCGAAGAAGCGGAGCTCGTCCATGGCGAAGCGGACCGCCTCGTCCTCCGGGTGGCCGAGGATGTCGGCGTAGAACTGGGCCTGCTGGAAGGTCGGGTCGATGTAGCTCTCGAGCTTGAGCATGTTGACGCCATTGGTGGCAAAGCCGCCCATCGCCTTGTAGAGGGCGGCCGGCACGTTTCTCACCTTGAAGAGGAAGCTGGTGATCACCAGCCCGTCCTTGGCGCTCGGGTAGCGCGGTTCGCGGGCGAGCACCAGAAAACGGGTGGTGTTGTGCTCGGCGTCCTCGACGTCGGCGGTGAGGATGTCGAGGCCCCAGGTTTCGGCGGCGAGCCTCGAGGCGATCACCGCGTGCGCCGGGTCGCCCCGCTCGGCGATCTCGGCGGCGGCCCCGGCGGTGTCGGCGGCGATCACCGGCTTGAGCTTGTGCTCGCGGATGAAGTTGCGGCACTGACCCAGGGCGTGGACGTGGCTGTGCACCCAGCGGACGGTTTCCATGCTCGCCCCGGGGACGACGAGCAGGTGGTGGTTCACCCGCAGGAACTGCTCGCCCACGATGTGCAGGCCGCAATGCGGCATCAGGTGGTGGACGTCGGCGACGCGCCCGGCGACCGTGTTGTCGACCGGGATCATGGCGTAGCGGGCCTCGCCCTCGCGCACCGCGGCGAAGGCGGTCTCGAAGGTCTCAGAGGGATAGGGCTCGAAGTCCGGGAACGCCTGGCGGCAGGCCATGTGCGAATAGGCGCCGGGGCGGCCCTGAAAGGCGATCCGCTGCCGCGGGTCGGTGGTCTGCTCGTCGCTCTTTGCGTCAGCCATGGCCGAGGATCTTTCGTGCCTTCTCCAGATCGGCCGGGGTGTCCACCCCGAAGGGAACGGCTTTTACGAGCTTTACGCCGATTCGCATACCGTTCTCGAGCGCACGCAGCTGCTCGAGCTTCTCGCGCCGCTCGAGCGGGCTCGGCGGCAGCGCGGCGAAGCGGTCGAGGGCGGCCCGGGTGAAGGCGTAGATGCCGATATGGTGGAAGACCGGGCCATCCCCCCAGGGCGCGGGGGCGCGGGTGAAGTAGAGGGCCCGGCCGAGGTCCGGGCTCACGAACGAGACGACCGCCTTGACGGTATCGGGGTCGCTGCGCTCTGCTGGGTCGTCGGTGGCGTTGGCCAGCGTCGCGATGTCGACGTCGAGCCGGTCGAGCGGTTCGAGGACGTCCTCGAGGCATTTGGGATCGATGGTCGGCATGTCGCCCTGCAGGTTGATCACCCGCTCGAAGCGG
>SLRI01000487.1 GCA_007131045.1 Rhodospirillales bacterium | reverse complement strand
GATGCGCCCGACCAGGGTCGGGCCGTCGGGATGCTCGGCGAAGCGGGCCATCAACGCCCAGCGATAGGCGGCCTCGACGTCGATCTCGGCGCCATAGACGCCGTAGAGCCGGCGGCCGGCTTCGCTGTGGGCGGCGCCACCGTGCCCGGCCTCAGCGGCCTCGCACAAGAGCCGTAGGTCGGCTTCGGGATCGTCGGCGATCCGCCAGCTACGATAGGCGATGTCGGCGGCGATGAAGGAGAGGCCGAGCACCCGATCGTCGGGGCCGTAGAGCAGGCCCAACTGGCCGCGCTGGTCGCGCCACTCTTGGTACATCATGCTGGCGAAGTACGGCTGCGAGGCCAGGGCAACCACGTCGAGCAGCATCGTGAACGGCAGAAGGACCAGTGAGCGCTTGGTCCGGTCAGTGCCGAGATTGTAGTCGTAGAGGGAGACATTGCCCTTGCGACCGTCCGGCCGGCCGAGGATCGCTTCCGCCTCGGCGCGGGTCATGCCGCGCTCGAGGGACGCGATCGGTGTCGCCTGCGGCGGCCCCTTGATGGTCGACGCCGTGGCGCAGCCGGCGAGCAAGAAGGCGATCACCAGTAGCGGGCATGCGCGCTTCCTGCTCATGGCCGCAGCCGGCCGCTCTCGACCGCATCGATCCGTTCGAGGAGTTCGGCCGCCTCGACGGCGCCGCCGGCCGCGGCGCGCGCCAGCCAGCGCTGGGCGGTCGACGGATCGGCGGTGATCAGCGGTGCGTCGCCGAGCAGATGCCAGATGCCGAGCCGCAGCAGGGCGTCGCCATCGCCCGCCTCGGCAGCCGTCACGGTCTGGCGGAAGCGTTCGTGGAGGAGGCGCTCGGTGCGTGCCTCGAGACTGGCGAGCAGCCGACCGGGATCGCCCGGCGGTGGCTCGCCAGCGAGGATTTCCGGGCTCGCTTCGTCCTCGACCCAGAGAAAGACGCTGCAGTCGACGCTGCGCTTTTGCGACTGGGCGAGGTAGCTGCGGCCGGGGCCCAGATCGAGCTCGAGGGTGAAGCGCCGCGTGGTGAAGGCGCCGCAATGGGCGACGCTGCCGCCGTGCGTCGCCTCGAACACCACCCGGTGGCGGCCCGGTGCCAAGACGGCGCGGCCGGCGCCGGCGTAGGGCGAGCCCGAGGCGTCGATCGGCACGCCGTCGATGCTCGGAACACTGACGGTGAAGCAACAGGGCCAGCGCAGCACGGCGCGCTCGTCGGCCGCGAGGTCGCGGGCGGCGGGTTCGACATAGTCCTCGGCGAGTGCCGACCCGGCGCACAGGACGATGGCGACGAGTGCGGCGACGAGGCGGTGCATCGCGTCAACGGGCCGGCGCAGGCTTCAGGACGTCGAGCAGTGTATCGGCGAGCTCGTGGCAGGCCGCGGTCTCGACCATCGAGATCACGATGAAGCCCCACTGCACGACATGCGCATAGCCCTGCACCCCGGTCGCTCGTGCCGTGCCGCCCGGTCGACAGCATTGCGCCTCGACGTCGATCACCTCGGCGGTGGCCCGGTCGGTCAGCTTCCAGAAGGCGGCACCGGCAATGACCTGCTCGACCCCGTCGCCCACGCTTTCCTCGGTGAGGCCGATCTTCAGGATGTAGCGCATCCGCTCGTCGGTCAGCCGGTTGCGGGCGGCCGCGTGCTCGAACATCCTGGCGACGGCGGCGTCGTCCTTCGGCACCGTGTCGGGTTCCAGCCAGGGGAAGAAGCGATCGCGCGTCGTCTGATCGTCGAGCACGCGGTTCCCCGGCAGGCCCTTCGCCAGTCGCTCCTGCACGCAGCCCGCGACCCAACTGCTCTCGGCTGCCCCATCGTCGAGCACGGCGATCGCCTCGCCCGGTCGAAGTGCGGTGAGCTCCGCCGACGGCGGATTCTCCATGGTGCTCACGGTCGGCGTCGGCACCGGCACGCAGGCGGCGAGCCCGAGGACGACGAGGCAGCTGCTGGCCAGGGCGCGGATTGCTGGTACGGGCGGCATGGTCAGTCCCTCTCGGTCGGTCCGGTCGTCACCGCATCGTGACCCGGGGCGGCACGCTCCAACCAGCGCACGACGGCCGGCTGGTTGCCGATCTCGAAGGCCACCCTGCTCGCCGCCTTGCGCATCGCGAGCGCCATCTCGTCGTCGAGCGTGCCGTCCCGCTTGCTCTGGCCGTCGACCTGCCAGGTGCCGGCCACACTGCCGTCGGGCTCCATGAAGGTCAGGGTATAGCCGACCGTCGCGTAGGCTGGTTGCGGGAATCGCTGGCCGTGCGCCTTGGCGAGCGCGATCACGATCGTGCCGGCCGTGCCGGGCGCGGCGGCCGCTGGCACGGCCTCGGCGAAAAGTGCCGGGATCAGCCGCTCGAACGTGGCCCGGCTCGCGGCACCGACCTCGAAGCTGTGGACCGCAGTCGGATTGTCCGAGCTGCCGACGCGATGCACGCGCGGTGTGTCGAGGTCATCGGCGAAGCCATAGGCGACCCTGAGCGGCAAGGGATCGATCGCTGGTGCGACGAAGCTCGGCAGCGACGGGCGAACAGTCGTCTCGACAGTGCCACAGCCGACGAGTACGGCGAGAAGCAGCGCCAAGAGCCCCCAGAAGGTCGCGTCGCACCGCCGAGCACATCGGTCCATCACTATTCCTCCGCCGGCGCGACGTTGATGACCCGACGGCGGTAAAGTCAAGCGGGCAGATGGACCGGTGGGCGATGTGCGGCGAATGGACCCGACGCGCTGGCCGCCCGGATCGCCCGCCAGATCTTCTCCGGCTTCGCTGGCGGCTCCGCCATCCTGGCAAACTGACCGCGAGGCGTGCGTCCGGGGCTCGACAAAAAAGCAAATGCTGCGTGGAACCCGGCCTTGCCCCGCCAGTTTCTCGTGGTATCGGAACGGCCGCCAGCCGTCTCCGAATTCACCCTAAAGAAAGACGGAGGGAACATCACCATGACCAAGACCCTGATGAGCGCCGCTTCGGCGATCGCGATCCTGCTCGGCAGCAGCGCGGTTTATGCAGCCACCCAGGACCAGACCGCCGCCGGCCAGCAGGAGACCCTCGGGGCGCAGCAGGACCAGCAGCTCGGCACCGAGCAGCACGGCATGGGCATGCAGCAGCAGGAAATCCGTGCCACCGTCGAGAGCAAGGACGAGGATGCCCGTGAGATCGTGTTGCGCCTGGCCACCGGCGAGCAGGTCGACTTCGACGAGTTCGAGGAAGGCGACGAGGTCTACGTCTCCTTCGAGGACGACGAGCACGTCGGCCGCATCGGCCGCGAGCCGGGGACCGAGTGGGAGACCGAAGAGCAGCAGCAGTAATACTGAGGCTGCAGCCTGACCGGTAGTGCACCGGTCAGCCGATGACGAACGGGGGCGCTCTTGGCGCCCCCGTTCAGCGTCGAGCGGCCGCGATCGGCGCTTTCGCCGCCCGGATCGCCCGCCAGACCTTCTCCGGCGTCGCCGGCATGTCGAGATGGGTGATCCCCAGCGGCGCCAGGGCGTCGAGGACGGCGTTCATGACCGCCGGCGGAGCGGCAGTAACGCCGGCTTCGCCGCAGTGCGAACCAAAAATGTTGATGACCTAAAATTATTCTACCTAAGATAGAAAAGTTCGTCTAGCTCTACATCTCTAAGTTTGGTTGTTCGCTTTGGCTGCCGTGGCGTGTTCGTGAGCGTCGCGGGGCCAGCGGCGCAGCGGTCTTCTGAAGGGCACCATTCATGTACGGCGATTTCCTTTTTCTACAGCGAGGCGATGAGCCCGCGGTACGAGCCCAACGCTTGGCTTTCGGCCAGACTGAAGGTCGCGACGAGGCGTGGCTGCGGGACACGCTATTCCAGTATCCAGAACTCTTACCGATTGCCGAGATCGACCCGTCCTACGGGCCCCTCGTTCCGCTCTGCAAGGAGCTTCGCACGCCAGCCGGGCCGCTGGATCTTGCCTACATCAATCCACAAGGACGGCTGACGCTCGTCGAGTGCAAACTCTGGCGAAACCCGGAATCGCGTCGTAGAGTCGTTGCCCAAATCCTCGATTATGCCCGCACGATCAGTCGTTGGACCTACGCTGATCTTCAACGCCAGGTGGCGATAGCGACCGGCAGCAAGGGCAATGTGCCATTCGAGCGAGCTTCAGCCGTTGCGCCAGGGCTGTCCGAGAGCCGCTTTGTCGATGCGGTTTCTGTCTCGATGCAGTCGGGTAGGTTCTTGATGCTGATAGCAGGGGACGGTATTCGCGAGGACATCAGCGGGATAGCAGAGCTGATCAATCGCAATGCTTCGGGCTTTACCCTGGCTCTGATCGAGGTCGGCCTCTACACCTTGGCAGATGGCGCACTGATCGTGCAGCCACGCACGCTTGCCAAAACCCGGCTCATGGAGCGCACGGTGGTACTGTTGCGCGACGAAGGCGTCGCCGCGGTCCGCCCGCTCGTGGTACTGGCGGATGAAGCCCCCGTAGGTCCAGATACGTCTTCGACGTCTGACCAGCTCGACCATCGAGCATGGTGGAGCCCGCTGCAAGAAATGCAATTCGATGATCCTGAGCAGGAGTCACCCAGATACGCAGGGCCGAACCGTGTTCGAGCACGGCTGCCCACGTCCGGTACCTGGTTGACGGCCTATCGTGCTGACGGCGAAGCGGGGGAGATCGGCGTATTCGTCTCGGGAACTGGTGAGCCGCTGAAGGAACTTGGCGATCGCCTGTGCCGGGAAGAGGCCGAACTCGCCGCCGAGTTGCCTGCGGGATCGGAGTTGGAAATCTTCAAGCGCGATGGCGTCGCGCATTTCATCACGAAACGAGCCGCAGCGGACTTTCCGGACGACGACTCGAGACGGCGGTGGTTGGCGGAGACGCTCAATCACTACGCCAATGTGTTTCGCGCGCGGATGCAGCGATCTCTGCCCACAATGACAGGCGGCTGAAGGCTCAGCCGCCGGCCGCCCGGATCGCCCGCCAGACCTTCTCCGGCGTCGCCGGCATGTCGAGATGGGTGATGCCCAACGGCGCCAGGGCGTCGAGGACGGCATTCATGATCGCGGGCGGGGCGGCGGTGACGCCGGCTTCGCCGCAGCCCTTGGCGCCGAGCGCATTGGTCGTCGCCGGGACCGGGTGGAAGGCGAGATCGAAGCTCGGCACGTCGTCCGCCCTGGGCAGGGTGTAGTCGAGAAAGCTGCCGGTCTGCGGCTGGCCGTCGGGACCGAAGACGGCGGCCTCGCCGAGCGCCTGGCCGATGCCCTGGACCAGCCCGCCATGCACCTGCCCCTCGACCATGAGCGGGTTCACCATGGTGCCGAAATCGTCGACCGCGGTGTAGCTCAGGATCTCCACCCTGCCGGTCTCCGGGTCGATCTCGACCTCGGCCACGTGGCTGCCGTTGGGGAAGGCCGAGGGCGGGGTTTCGGCGACCAGCTCGGCACCGAGCGCCTCGGGGTTCTCGCGGCCGAGATCGACCAGCGCCAGCCGCCGGTCGGTGCCGGCGACGGTGAAGCTGCCGGCGTCGAACAGGATGTCGGCTTCGGCAGCCTCGAGCCGGTCGGCGGCGAGCTCTTTGCCGTTCTTGATCACCTTCGCCGCGGCCGCATCGATCGCTTGGCCGGTCGCCACGATCGAGCGCGAGCCGCCGGTGCCGCCACCGAACAGCAGCTGGTCGCTGTCGCCCTGCAAGAGCCGGATCGCCTCGAACGGAACGCCGAGCCGGTCGGCCAGGACCTGGGCGAACGGGCTGGCGTGACCCTGGCCGTAGTCGAGCGTGCCGGTGACCAGGGTGACCGTGCCGTCCGCGGCGAAACGGATGCCGCCCATCTCGCGGCCGGCGGCGGCGGTGACCTCGAGATAGGTGGCGAGCCCGATGCCGCGCAGCCTGCCCTCGGCCTCGGACACGGCCCGGCGATCGGCGAAGCCCTGCCAGTCGGCGCGCTCGAGCACCTGATCCAGATGGGCCGCGAAATCACCGGAATCGTAGGTCAGCCCTGACGCCGCCTGGTAGGGGATGGCGTCGCGTGGGATCAGGTTCTGCCGCCTGAGTGCGACCGGATCGCGGCCGGTTTCCCGTGCTGCGGCCTCGACCAGGCGCTCCATGAGGTAGATCGCCTCGGGCCGGCCGGCGCCGCGATAGGCGGTGGTCGGGGTGGTGTTGGTGAAAACCAGATCGACCGTCATGGCGAAGGCGGGTAGCCGGTAGAGGCTCGGCAGGTTCTTCTGCAGGACCATGGTCGGAACGGCGGCCCCGAAGCCCGCGGCATAGGCGCCGAGGTTGCCCTGGCCTTCGAGTTCGACGGCGAGGAAGTTGCCGTCCGCATCCAGCGCCAGGGCCGCATCGAACAGCGAATCCCGGCCGTGATAGTCGGTGGTGAAGCTCTCGCTCCGATCGTTGACCCACTTGATCGGCGAGCGGAGCTCGCGCGCCGCGTGGAGCAGCGGCAGATGCTC
>SLRI01000062.1 GCA_007131045.1 Rhodospirillales bacterium | reverse complement strand
GGCACCTCGGGCTCGACGTTCTCGTTGCGCTGCCAGCCGCGGCCGGAGACCTTCAGCTCGTAGCCTCGACGGAGCTCGACCGTACCCTCGGTGCCCTCGATCCTGACCAGCGTTTGCGGGAAGGGGTCTGGATCGAGCTTGGTATAGAAGGAAAAGTCGACGAGGCTCACCGCACCGTTTTCGTGGTCGAGGATGACGGTGACGCAATCCTCGCCCGCCACCTCGGGGTTGACCCGCTGCGTGCGACAATGAAGGCGGGTCACTTCACCGAGAAAATAACGGGCGACATCGAGGACGTGGATGCCGAGATCCTGGATCGCGAGGCGCTGCTCGGTCTTCAAATACGGTTGGTTGCTGTAAATGTCGAAAGCGTGGCGGAACTGAATCCGGGCATAGGTAGGATCACCGATCTCGCCACTTCGAAGCACCTTCTCGACCGCCATCAGCGGCGACTGCCAGCGGAAGTTCTCGTGCACCATCAACGGCACGCCGGCCTTCTCGCAGGCCAGCACCATTGCCCGCGCGTCGTCCATTGCGAGAGCGAAGGGCTTTTGACAGATGACCGGAACGCCGTGATCCGCCGCGAGCTCGACCAGATGGCGATGGCTTTCGACGGTCGTAATGATGTCGACGAAGTCGAGCTCTGCCTCGGCAAGCATGGCAGCCGCGTCGGTGTAGCCCTTCGCCCCCCGCCACTCGGCCTTGGCCGGGTCTTTGTCGCAGACGGCCACGATCTCCACACCCTCGATCAGGTCCCATGCCGCAAGGTGATTGGTGGCGAAGAAGCCACAGCCGATCACTCCACCTTTCAGCATCATCGGTCGCGCCGCGTCGCTGCCATCGTCCCGACTCCTCGAATGATCACCAGTACGGCCGCCCGCGTCGGAGGAAGGCGGGCGGCCGTGGCGTGGGTCGCTCAGTTCTGCATTTCGCTCTTGGCGACCTCGACCTGTTGGGCGATCGCGGCGTGCGCCTCGGCAGCGGCCTCGGCAGGGTCACGGTCCTGAAAGGCCACCTGCTGCACCGCGCGGGCGTAGAGATTGCTGTTCCAGACCACGCTGACATAGGGATTGATGACCCCGGTATCGCGAATCGTGCAGTTTTCGGGATCGATGCCGCCGCCGTTGAAGATCTGGTTGTAGGCGAACTCCGCCGTCGGATAGGTGACGTTGAAAAGGATGTCGCCGTAGGCCTGGATCGCCGGCGCTTCCGAGGCGCGCAGCATCTCGATGCCGGCGTCGGTCGCCGGCGGGTAGAGCATCGGGGTGGTCTCGGTGAGCGTCGTCGCGTTCTCCGGCGTGAAGATGTACTGCACCCACTTCTTCGACTCGTCGATCGATTGCGAGCTGTTGAAGACCGACACGTAGCGGCCACCCTGCTCCGTCACCCGCATCCGCCCCTCGGGCATCGGCACCACGCCGATATTCTCGACCAGAGCCGGGTTCTGGCGGAAGGTGAGGTCGAGGCCGTGCCAATACGCGACCATGGCGGAGCGGCCGGACCAGAAGCTCTCGATCGGCTCGTTGAACGCCCAGGAGACGGAATCGGGGGGCGTGTACTCGAGCAGGTCGGCGTAGAACCGAAGCGCCTCGGCGGTACGCTCGTTGTCCAGGGTGACATTCAGGTCGGGGTCGAAGAAGTCGCCGCAATTCTGCCAGAGGAAGACGCCCGAATAGATGGTCGTGGCCCGATTCTCGCCACCCGGGAGCGCAATGCCCGCGACCTCGTCCGAATGAAGGGTTTGGGCTGCGTGGAGCAGCTCCTCCCAGTTGGTCGGAGGCTCCAGACCGGCTTGCTCGAAGAGGTCCTTGCGATAATGGAGCTGCGGGCTCGTGCCGGCTTGGTTGATCGAATAGACGTGGTCGCCATAGACCAGCAGGCGGCCCGGCAGGAAGGCATCGCGACCGCCCAGCGCCTCGACCACGTCGTCGAGGGGCTCGAGCAGCCCGGCGGCAGCGGCGCGGGCGGCAGAGCCTCCGTCGGCGTGGACGACATCCAGGGGTGCCCCGGCCTGCACGTAGGTCGCGATCCGCTGGTTGATGACGCCGGCCGGGGCGCCTTCGAGGATCACGTCGATGCCTGGATTCTCGGCGATGAAGTCCTCCACCCAGCCGCGCTGGATGGCGACGACCGTGGGATCGGTCTCCTGATTGAGATAGCGGACGGTCTTGATGCCTTGCGCCTCGGCGATGGGCGTGAGGGCGGTGGCGGCCAGCAAGGCGGCGCTGGCGAGCACGGCACGGCGGACGGGCATTGGTCGATCTCCCCGGGATTGGTGGAAAGGCCGACGGGCAGCCTTCTGCCCGTCGGCCATGGGCTCATTGTTGGGCGAGTTCCATCTTGGCGACGTCGATCTGCTCCTGCAGGAGACGATGCGCCTCGGCGACGGCCTCGCGCGGGTCCATGCCCTCGTAGGCGATCCGCTGGATCGCTCGGGCATAGAGATTGCTGTTCCAGAGGGTGGCGATGTAGGGGTTGACGATGTTGGTGTCGCGGATGGTGCAGTTCTCTCGATCGACGGCCCCGGCGTGCAGGATCTCGCTGATCGCGTAAGGATCGGCCGCCCAGTGGACGTCGAAGAGGATGTCACCGAAGGCCTGCATGCTGCCGGCCTCCGAAGTCCGTAGCGCCTCCATCGCCCCTTCGGTCGCCGGCGGGTAGAGCTGCGGCGAGGTCTCGGTCAGCATCGCCGCGTTCTCCGGCGTGAACATGAACTCGATCCATTGCTTGCCGGTCTCGACCGTGGGCGATTCCTTGAAGACCGCGATGTTGCGGGCCCCCATCTGGGTCGCCTTCATCCGGTGACCGATGACGGGGCCGATACCGACATTCTCGATCAGGTCCGGGTTCTGCCGGTAGGTGAGGTCCATGGCGTGCCAGTAGAGCACCATCGCGGCACGGCCCGACCAGAAGCTCTCGATCGGCTCCTGAAAGGCCCAGGACACGGCGTCGGGCGGGGCGTACTGCAAGAGTTCGGCATACATCGCGGCGGCCTCGGCGGTCCGCTCGTGGTCCATCAGGAGGTTGAGGTCCTCGTCGAAGAGGTCGTGGCAGTTCTGCCAGACGAAGATCGTCGACATGATCGTCGTCATGCGGTTCTCGCCACCGGCCAGGGCGATTCCGGCGACGTCGTCGGAATGCAGCGTCTTGGCGGCATGCAAGAGCTCTTCCCAAGTGGTCGGCGGCTCGAGCCCGGCCGCTTCGAAGAGGTCCTTCCTGTAGTGGAACTGCGGAATGCCGGCCGACTGGTTGAGGGCATAGACCTGATCGTCGACGATCAGCAGGCGATTGCGCAGGAAGCTGTCGCGGCCACCGAGCCGCTCGACCACATCGTCGATCGGCGCCAAAAGGCCTGCAGCGGCGAGCCTCGCGGAGGAGCCGGGGTCGGAGTGGATGACGTCGAGCGTGGCCCCTGCCTGGACGTAGGTGGCGATCCGCTGGTTGATGACGGTGTTGGGCGCACTCTCCAGGATGACGTCGGTGCCGGGGTTCTCCGACACGAACTTCTCGACCCAGGCGCGCTGGACGCGCACCACGTCCGGATCGGTCTCCTGGCTCAAGAACCGGACAGTGTCGATGCCCTGGGCGAGCGCCGTGCCGGCAAGCGCCGTTGTCGCCACCAGGGCCACGGCTGCCATTAAATGACGAGGTCGCATGATATCAGCCTCCATTTGATCCTTGTTGGATTGGCCGGTGACCATCATTTAACCGCACCGGCGCCGAGCCCGGTGACCATGTGCCGGGTGACGAGCGCGAAGAGGAAGAGGACGGGGATGGTGGCGAGCACGCCCGCGGCGTTGACCAGCCCCCAGCTATAGACCGAGGTCTCCAGGATGAGGGACGCGATGCCGAGCGAGACGGTGCGCTTGGGCTCGTCGCTGATCAGCACGAGCGAATAGAGCAGCTCGTTCCAGACGACGACGAAGGTGAAGACGAAGGTGGCGATGATCCCCGGCCAGGCCTGCGGCACGATCACCTTCCGGAAGGCCTGAAACCGGGTGCAGCCGTCGATCATCGCGGCCTCCTCGAGGGCGCGCGGGATCGCCTCGATATAGGGCCGCAGGATCCACAACGAGAACGGCAAGGTGATCGTCAGATAGGTGATGGCGAGCGCCGGCAGCGAGTTGAGCTGGCCCAGGTTGAACCAGATGCGGAAGAACGGCAGGGCCAAGAGGATCGGCGGCAGCATGTAGATGAAGAGCACACCGAAGGTGAACGGCCTAGCGCCGATGAATTGAAAGCGGGTGACCGCATAGACCGAGGCGAGGCTCACCAGGATGCCGATCACACAGGCGATGCCGGCGACCAGGAAGGTGTTGAGGAAGTAGCGGGGAAATGTGGTGAAGTTCCAGAGCTCGATATAGTGCTCGACGGTCCAGACCCGAGGCAGCATCTGCGGCGGGCGCTGGAAGAGCTCGGTGTTCGGCTTGAAGCTGGAGAAGAACATCCAGACCAGCGGCAACAGGACGATCAACAGCACCGTGACCGCGCAGAGGGTAAAGACCATGCTCTCGAAGCGGCGGGCGGCCGGCGAGATGCTGGTCATCGGAACTTCTCCTGCATCCGCTCGTAGAAATACCAGTAGACGATCGACATCGAGACGAGGATGCAGAAGACGATGACGGCAAGGGCAGCACCACGGCCGAGGCTGAACTCGCCGAAGACGAAGCGGTAGATCAAGAGCGGCAGGGTCTCGGTTCGGCCCAAGGGGCCGCCCTGGGTCAACAGGAAGACGACTTCGAAATTGTTGAAGTTCCAGATGGTTCGCAGCATGCCGACCACCAGCATGATCGGAATGAGCGACGGCAGGGTGATGTTCCAGAATTGCTGGAAGCTGCTGGCCCCGTCGACCGCGGCCGCCTCGTAGAGCTCCTGGTCGATGGTCTGCAGCTGTGCGAGGAACACCAGCACCATGAACGGGAAGTTCTTCCAGGTGTTGACCAGGATGACCCCGAACATCGACCAGTCGAGCGAGCCGAAAGGCGAGGCCGCCATCGGCAGGTTCCAGGTCCGGATGAAGTAGTTCAAGATCCCCGTTGCGTCCGAGAACATGAACTTCCAGGTCATCGCGGCGACCACGTAGGGCACCAGGTAGGAGAAGAGCATGGCGCCGCGGATCGGCGTGCGCAGCGGGAACTGGCGATTGAGCAGCAGCGCGACGGCGAGGCCGATGGCCATCTGCAGGGCGAGGCTGCCGAAGGCGAAGGTGAAGGTGTTCTTGACCGAACGGGTGAAGGCCTCGTGCTGCACCACGTTCTGGAAGTTCTGCAGGCCGACGAAGGTCGATTCGGTCGAGAACAGGCCCTGCTGCTGGGTCGAGAGCTGCATCACTTGGGCGATCGGATAGACCGTGAGACCGAGGATCAGGGCCACGAGCGGCATGAGCAGCAGAAAGCCCACGAACCGATCGTGGTTGTCCCGCCAGCGATTGCGCTTGTGCGTCGGCACCGTTGCCACGGCACCGCCCGCGAGATTTCTCGCGCTCAATTCACCTCCCTCGGTGACAGTCGTCGGCGTTCCCGCCTATTCGTATCTGATAATCATTATACCAGCTCTCCCATCACGACAAGCGTGCTCAGCTGCTGGCGAAAAGCACGGCATAGGGTCCGAGTTCGATGGTCGGCTCGATGGTGTTGCCGGCCTGATCGAGCCAAGCCGGATGGCGGGCGGAGGCCATGCTCTCGGTATCGAGGATCTGCCCATGGAGTTCTGTGGCGCTGGCGAGGCGGACCGTCGCCGGCGACAGGTTCGCAACGAGCAGACGATCGCGATCCGCCTCTCGCCAGGCGAGCCCGGCGAGTGCCGCACTGGCGACATCGATGGGACGAAGGGCGGCACCACTCGCCCGGCAGAGCGCGCGCATCACGTGATAAACGGGTCGCACCGTGCCGTCTTCGTCGAGCACCCCCGATGGACCGCTCAGATGGTTCAGGGCCAGGCTCGCCACCCCGCCCTCAGCAGTCCCGCCCCGCACGATGCCGGCGGCATAGCCGACGCTCCAGGCGGCGGCGAAAAGGCCGCGCTGGCGGGGATCTTCCCCGGCCATCGCGACCCGCTCGCGCCGGGGGTTTTGCGCGGTTGTTGCACCATAGGGGTTGTGCCGCATGGCGATCGCGGATGGTCCGATGTGCAGCGGCTTGCCCGGCGCCATCGCGGCCATGCTCAGCAGCACCGCCGGCAGGGCCTCATGGGTCTCCATCACCGAGCGGTCGTCGGCGGCATGGACGATGGGGGAGGTGGAGCAGGAGATGCCGTCGATGGTGGCTTCGGGCGGGCGCTTGCGGTTGAGCTCGGTGAAGTAGCTGCACATCCCGCCCAGGACCGTCGCATCGGGAAAGCTGCGGCGCACCTGATTGTAGATGTGACCGAGATCGGAGACGTCGGGCCAGGGGCCGACCGGTTGAATGCTCTTCAGATAAGG
>SLRI01000510.1 GCA_007131045.1 Rhodospirillales bacterium | reverse complement strand
TTCGAGCCCGAGGACGGCGGCGAGGCCCAGGAATACGAGATTTTCCAGTTCCCGGGCGCCGGTGTCGCCATGGGCATGTACAATCTCGACGAGAGCATCCGCGATTTCGCCCGGGCCTCCTTGAACTACGGCCTGATGCGCCGCTGGCCGGTCTACCTCTCGACCAAGAACACCATCCTCAAGGCCTATGACGGCCGCTTCAAGGATCTCTTCGAGCAGGTCTTCGAGGCCGAGTTCAAGGACAAGTTCGCGGATGCCAAGATCACCTACGAGCACCGACTGATCGACGACATGGTCGCGGCCGCGATGAAGTGGCATGGCGCGTTCGTCTGGGCCTGCAAGAACTACGACGGCGACGTCCAGTCCGACACCGTGGCGCAAGGCTTCGGCTCGTTGGGGCTGATGACCTCGGTGCTGATGACCGCCGACGGCAAGACCGTCGAGGCCGAAGCCGCGCACGGCACCGTCACCCGCCACTACCGCCAGCACCAGCAGGGCAAGGCGACCTCGACCAACCCGATCGCCTCGATCTTCGCCTGGACCCGCGGCCTCGGTTTTCGCGGCAAGCTCGACGGCACGCCCGAGGTCGAGGAATTCGCCGCCACCCTCGAGAAGGTCTGCATCGACACCGTCCAGGGCGGCCAGATGACCAAGGACTTGGCGCTGCTGATCGGTCCCGAGCAGCCCTGGCTCACCACCGAGCAGTTCCTCGATGCCCTCGATCAGGGATTGCAGAAAAAAATGGGCGGCTGAATCTGCTCAGGCCGGCCGTCCTGGTCTGCATGGCCCTGCTCGCCGCCCGGGATGATGCCCGGGCGGTCGAGCCCGAGGAGCTTCCACTCTGGGAGATCGTCATCGTCGGCGGTGGCGGCTATCTGCCCGACTATCCGGCGGCGGACGAGAACAGCTTTCAGGGCATCGCCCTGCCTTATGCGATCTATCGCGGCCCCGTCTTCCGCCTCGGCGATCGCGGGGCGGCGCGCGGCATTCTCACCGATTCGCAGACCATCGAGATCGATCTCGGCGCCGACGCCTCGTTCCCGGTCGATTCCGACGGCAACGAAGCCCGCGAGGGAATGGCGGACCTCGACTATCTTCTCGAACTCGGACCCCGCATCACCTGGCGCATCCTACCGCGCAGCCACCGCGACGATCTCTACCTGGCGCTCGCCACCCGTGCGGTGATCTCCTCCGATTTCCGCAACTGGCGCTACCAGGGGATCAGCGTCGCGCCGAGCCTGACCTACTGGCGCAACCGCCTGTTCGATCGCGATCTCAACGCCACGCTCTGGATCGAGCCGGTCTTCGGCTTCGACGGACTCAACGACTATTTCTACGAGGTGCGGCCCGCGGATGCACGGCCGGGCCGCCCCGCCTTCGACGCGAATGACGGCTATCTCGGCACCGAGATCAGCCTCGGCCTGTCCTACGGCCTGACCGAGCGCGTCCGCCTCTTCGGCGGCGTGCAGATCGGCTACTGGAACCACTCGGCCAACGACCAGAGCCCGCTCCACCGCGACGACCTCACCGTCGGCGTCGGCGGTGGTCTCAGATGGTCGATCTTCACTAGCGACCAGCGGGTGGCGCGATGATCGGCGACGCAATGCCATCGCTCTCCGTCGCTGCTTGACCCAGGTCAATGCTCTGCCGACCTCGTCTGCTAGGCTCCGGCGTCCGTCCGTTCCTGGGATGCCGAACACGTCGGCCACATATCGCCGTACCGTCGTTGAGATCACGCTCATGGCCCGCTCGCACCGCCCGCTGCTCGTTCTCTTGCTGCTCGTTCTGGTCGGCTGCCAAGCGAGTCCAGGGCCGGCGCGGCCCGCTGGGCCGCAGGTCGTCGGCGGGGTCTTCTCGATCGACAGCCCCGTGCCATGGGCGTTCGAGTCGGTCGAATCGCCGACCTTGATCATCTGGACCCAGGAGCCGGGTGGCTATCTGAGCCAGCTCAGCTTCGTCACCGGGATTCCGCCCGGCGGTCACTACGCACCGTTTCGTGATGCACCGGCTTTCTATCCCGAGATGACGCCCCGGGACATCGCGGACATGACGCTCGCCAGCCACGTCCAGCATGGTGGTCACATGGAAGCCCGGATCGACGAGGTAGCCGAGGCCAGCTTCGCGGGACAGCCGGGCTTTCGCTTCGCCTACAGCTACCTGACCCGCAACAACCATCGGGTCGCGGCGGTCTACCGGGGCCGCTTGGTCGGCGATCGGCTCTACATGATCGGATATACCGCCCGAGCCGAACTGGGCGATGCCGGCTGGTCCGACGCCGAGCACATCATGGCCTCGGCCCGCCTGCTGGCGCCCCGCTGAACTGCCGGCCGGACGCCGGCCGACCGTTGCCCGCCTTGCGCCTGAAACCGCCTCGGCTGCACGCTGAGAGCACCAAGCGACAGTGCCTGCGCGAACCCGCAGCAGCCGCAGCGGGAGGGGTCAGACCCTTCCGCGAAATTGTTTTCGATCAATGGCTTGGTACCGAGCATTGGCCAGGGTGGCGCGGTCCTCGGCGGCGATGGCGCTGGCTGTCGGTGCCGAGCACCCCGCCGAGAGCGACGTCGAGCAGCCTGCCCAGCGGCCCCGGCCCCTCCACGGCAAGACCGCCGCCGCCCGTCCGTGGGGCGTCAACGTTGAGGGCTAGTCACGAGGTGGCGGCCACCAGCGCCCAGTCGAACGGATCGATCGTGTTTTCGGACATGATCCTCGTCAGGCGTTCACCATCTTCTGCTCGGATGCCGTGGCGCCCCTCGCCAGCCGGTCGATCAGCGGGCCCTGGAAGTGGCGGATTCCCAGCCCTGCGCCGACCTCGAGCGCGCGCTTGTCGTCGGCGTCCGTGAGGATCAGGCGGTCGGGGTCGAGGCGGCGCATGGCATCCAGGTACGGTGGCGAGGCAAGGGCTGCGAGCCGGTGTCTGTCGAAGGCCAGCTTCAGCCAGTCGGCGTCCAGCCGCTCGAGATTGGCGAGCGGCAGCGCATCGATGCCGATTCCGCCCACGGCGATGCGAAAGCCGGCCTCGCGCAGCTCCGCCACCACCTTGCCGCCCGTGGCGGCGTCGCGCAGCGCATCCAGCCAGTCGAGCTCGATCGTCAGGCGGCGGCGTTCGGCATCGTCCAGCCGCCGGCGGAGCCGGCGAAACTCGTCGGTGGCCCAGGCGGCATGCGCGAGCGTCACGCCGATCGCCTGGCGTCGCCAGGGACGGTTGAGCAGCAGCGCCACCAGCATCAGCCGGTCGAGATGACGGCGGAGCTCCAGGAACAGCGGCTCGCCCCGGGTGAACTCGACCGCCGGAAAGAAGGCGGCGGCCAGGGCGTCTAGATTCGTGACGTGGTCGATATAGACCACTCGCCAACCGTCGGTCGCGGCGTAGACCGGGCGGCGCTGGACGAAGAGCTCGAGGTCGACCCCGTCCAGCCGACGTTCGATGACGGCGAGCCGCCTCGGGGTCAGCGGGCCCGCCAGCGGCTCGCTGCCGGCTGCCGGTGCGGCGCGATCGGGTGGCCGCTCGCCGCCCGCATCGCCGCCTTCCGCCTCCTGCTCCAGCCCGGCCAGCCGCTCGCGCAGATCTCGGTACTGGGCCGGCAGCTCGAAGCGCTCGACGATGGTCGACAATGCGGCGCCGGTGTGCCCGGACTCGCCGTCCAGCAGGCGGAGCAGGGCGCCATGGGTGGGCTCGTCCGCGCCGACGAGGCAAAGCGTCTGGTTGTCGAGCAGGGTCTGTTTCATCCCGCGCGCTGCCGCCAACTCGGCGATGCCGTTGCGGAAATAATGGTAGCGGGCGGGGTTCGCCATGATGTAGGCGGAGGACCCGAGATGCACGAGGCTGATGCCGGTCGTGCCCTGGCGTCGGGCGAGCCTGCGGGCTTCTTGGATCAGATCCTGGATCGACATGGACGTCGGCACACTATCCTCTCTTCGGGCCTCGGCTCGGCGTGCCACAACCAACGCTACCGCCCCTCGATGCCACATCGAGGTTAAGACGGGCTTAACGCTGCAGAGAAAATTCGGGAGGAGAACCGAGATGTCCGACCAACGCTGGCACGCAGGCGAGCTCGTCGACTTCGCCGAGGCCCTGCTTCGCGCCGCCTTGTTCGATGCGGAGAAGGCCACCATCACCGCCCGGCTGCTGGTCGAGGCCGACCTGCTCGGCCACACCACGCACGGCCTGCAGCTGCTCGCCCCCTACCTCGCCGCCGCCGAGGCCGGCACGCTGCGCACCACGGGCGAGCCCACGGTCGTCGCCGACCGCCCGGCGGCGCTCACCTGGGACGGCGATCGGCTGCCCGGGGTCTGGCTCACCGACAAGGCGATGGGCGAGGCCATGGCCCGTGCCGAGGAGCTGGGCACCGCGATCGTCGCCATCCGCCGCAGCCACCACATCGCCTGTCTCGCCGCGTTTTTGACCCGGGCGACCGACGCCGGCCTCATGGCGGTCATCACCTCGAGCGATCCCGCCGTCGCCTCGGTCGCCCCCTATGGCGGCAGGCGGCCGCTCTACACGCCCAACCCCATCGCCATCGGCATCCCGACCGACGCCGATCCCATCCTGATCGACATCAGCGCCTCGATCACCACCAACGGCCTCTCCGGCCGCCTCGCCGCCGAGGACAAGCGGCTGCCGCACCCCTGGCTGCTCGATGCCGACGGCAACCCGACCGACGATCCGCGCGTCATCACGGCCGACCCGCCGGGCTCGATCCTGCCGGTGGGCGGGCTCGATCACGGCCACAAGGGCTACGGGCTCGGGCTGATGATCGAGGCCTTGACCCAGGGCCTCGGCGGCTACGGCCGCGCCGACGCACCGACCGAATGGGGCGCCTCGGTCACCGTCCAGGTCATCGACCCCGCCTGCTTCGGCGGCACCGACGCCTTCATCCGCCAGACCGGCTGGCTGGCCGATGCCTGCCGCGACAACCCGCCCCGCCCCGGCGTCGAGCGCGTCCGCCTGCCGGGCGAGAACGGGCTGCAGAAGAAGCGCACGGCACTGCAAGACGGCCTCGGCCTCTATCCCGGGATCATGCCGAAGCTGGAGGAGATGGCGCAAAAGCACGGGATCGAGCCGCCGCTGCCGATCCAGCGTTGAGCAGCAAGGCCGGTCGAATGCCTCATGAGCTTCGCGGGCAGGCTCTGAGCATTCACAAAGCCCGCCTCGTCTGCTAAGCGCCCTGGTTTTCCGCGATCCGGTACTTCGCAGGGAGACCGCCCGTGACCGTCCTCACCCGGCCCGCTGCCGCTGATGCCGAGCTGATCCCGACGCATGCCGCCGGGCGCGACCACGTGTTCTTCTTCGGCACGTTGATGCATCGGGAGGTCCTGGAAGCCGTGCTCGACCGGCGCGTGGCCGGGCACGAGATCTCGCCCGCCCGGCTCGAGGGCTACCGCCGCGAGCGTGCCGCCGCCGCCAGCTACCCCGTCCTCGTCCCGGACCCGGGCGCGGCAGTCGAGGGCCGCCTCCTGCACCGCCCGAGCCTGCGCTGCATCCGGCGCATCAACCATTTCGAGGACGAGGAATACCGCGCCCTACGGGTCGCCGTCATCAACGGCGACAGCCGTATCGTTGCCTGGGTCTTCCTGCCGCTCGACCATGTCGAGACGATGCGCCCCTCGGGCGAGCCCTGGGACCTCGACCGCTGGGCGAGCGAGCATATCGACGCCTACCGGCAAGCCATCGCCCATTGGATGGCCGACGCACCCGACTGACCTTCAACATTAAATATTTGTATTGAAGGCAATTCCTCCTCGCCTATTTGTGCATCCAACGCGGCCAGCCCGGAGAGTTGTCATGCACCGCTACGCCACCACCATCGTCCTCGCCGGCAGCCTGGCGCTTTCGGCACCGAGCTGGGCGATCGACAATCCGGGCCCGCTGGTCGACGCCGACTGGCTCGAGGCGCACCTCGAGGCGCCGGGCCTGGTCGTTCTCGACATCAGGAACGGCATCGACGGCGGCTCCTTCGAGGCCTACGCCGAGGCGCACGTCCCGGGCGCGATCTACGCCAACTACCTCGAGGCCGGCTGGCGCACCGAGCGTGACGGGGTGGTCGGCATGACCCCGGACATCGCCTCTCTCGAATCCCTCCTCGGCAATCTCGGCATCGACAACGACGACCACGTCGTGATCGTCCACGGCGGCGTCAACGCCAGCGATTTCGGCAGCGCCGCCCGGGTCTACTGGACCTTCAACTATCTGGGCCACGACGCGGTCAGCATCCTCGACGGCGGCTTTCGCGGCTGGAGCGAGGCCGGGCTGCCGACCATCTCGGGCAACCGCACCCTGGAGCCCTCGCTGTTCACCGCTGCACCGCGCCCCGAGCTCTTGATCGAGACCGGCGACGTCGAGGCCTCGCTCGACGATCCGAGCGTGCTCCGCCTCGACGCCCGCCCGGCCGAGCAGTATTTCGGCGCCGAGAAGGCCGATCCCG
>SLRI01000425.1 GCA_007131045.1 Rhodospirillales bacterium | reverse complement strand
CGGCGACTGGGAAGACGTGGAATTTCCGGCGATCGAGGATCCGCGAGCCTATATCATCGAACTCGACCGGGACGGTGCCCATGCTTTCTGCCGAGCCGGCTCGCTGGTCGTCGTTTCACCCTCGAGCAGCGTGCGCCGCCACGACCGCATCGTCTTGAGAACGCGGGCAGGCAGCCTGATCCTCGGTACCATCAAGCGCAAGGCGGCCCAGAACTACACCCTGGTCGACACCGGCGGCCAACCCGACGAGACCACGCTGGCCACCAGGGAGATCGCCTGGGTCGCCCGAATACTCTGGGTCAGCCAGTAGACCCGGCCACCTCCGGCTGGATGGTCGCCGCTCGGCTAGTGCCGGGCCATCACGCCGGTGACGAAGTCATACTCGGCCTCGAGCACGTGCTCGGCGCCCTCGCTGCGCAGGATCGACGAATAGAGACCGAAAGAGCTCACCGGGAAAGGCGGCAGGCGGACCAGCGAATGCCGCTCGAGAAAGGTGGCGAGCCGATGTTCGGGCGGCGGCTGGCGAAACCGGGCGAGGGTAACGTGCGGCACGAACTTGCGGCCTTCGGGCGGCACGCCGGCCTCGGCTACGCACCGATCGACCCGCCGCCTCAGCCGCTCCAGCGACTCGTTCGGCGCGACCCCGACCCACAATTGCCGGAGTGCGCCGCGCGGCGGAAACTGGCCGATGCCGGCGAGCTCGAGATCGAAGGGGGGCAGCGAGACGCCGGCCAAAAGCTCGCCGATCTCGTAAAACGTGTTGTGGTCGACCTCGCCGACGAAACGAAGGGTCAGGTGCAGGTCGTCCAGATCGGTCCATCTTGCATCGGGGAACCCATGGCTCAATTTATCGAGGGTATCCGCTACATCCGGCGGCATGGGAATCGCCACGAATAGTCTGGGCATGCTCCTCCCGCTCGCTGCTGGCTGCCGATCCTGTCGAGGCGTCGCACAAGCGAATGCCGGGCGCAAGCCCGTGCCGCCGCCGACCACAGCGCGCGGAGCTGTCAAAAAAAGCGTCGATCGCCCAGCGATCGGCGTTCTCGAGGGTACCACCGTCGTGCTATTCAATCGGCCGACGAGTGCAACAATTCAACCGATGGGTTAAGACAATTGGCATCTGACGGGTTCATCCGCGAGGTCGACGAGGAAGTCCAGCGCGACCGCATGCTGAAGCTGTGGCAGCGCTACGGGCCACTGGCGATCGGCGTCGCCTTGCTCGTCGTCGCAGCCGTGGCCGGAAAGGTCGGCTGGGATGCGTGGCAGGCGCGACAGCTCGAACAGCAGAGCGCTGCCTTCGCTGCCGCTGAAGCGGCGCTCGCGCGGGACGACCTGACCGTTGCCGCCGAGCAGTTCGCCAGCCTCGCTGCCGGCCAGAGCGGCGATGCGGCCGCCGTGGCCCGGTTGCGCGAGGCGGAAGCACGGATCGCAACTGGCGACCGGGAGGCCGGGCTGGCCCTGCTCGACGAGTTGGCACTCGACACCCGGATCGACCCCATCTTGCGCGACTTTGCTGCCGTCACGGCAGCGCAGCGCCGGCTCGGCGATGCCGATCCCGTCACCCTGCGGGCCGATCTGCGCGTTCATGCGGCCGATGGCGCACCGTTCCGGCACGCCGCCCGCGAGATCAGCGCGCTCGCGGCGCTCGAGGCCGGCGACGAGGCGCAGGCGATCGAGACGCTGCGTCAGTTGCAGGGCGACGTCACGACACCCGACGCCATGCGCCGTCGCGCCGGCGAGCTGCTGGCCGCGCTGGGGGTCGACAACGATGTCCTGCCGGCCGCGCCGGCCATCGACGAAGCCTCATGAGCTGCGACCACCTCCAGCAGCACGCGCGCCGGCGCCTGCTTCCGACCCTGGCTGCCGTGCTTCTGCTCGCCGGCTGCGGCAGCGGTTGGTGGGGCGGCGTCGACGAGGCCCCACTGCCCGGCGAGCGGGTGCCGATCATGCTGCTCAACGAGGGCATCGCCGCCGACCCGCGCATCGCCAATCTCAACGTCGTCCTGCCGGCACCCGAGCGCGTGGTCGACTGGCCGATGCCCGGCGGCAACGCCGCCAATGCGATGCATCACCTCTATCTGGGCGACGATCTGCAACTGGCGTGGCGGGCGAATACCGGCAGCGGCAGTGGTGGTGCCAGCCAGTTGCTGGCGCCTCCGGTGGTCGCCGGCGGCCGGGTCTTCACGATCGACAGCCAGGGCCAGATCACGGCGCTCGCGGCGAGCGGCGCCCAGCGCCTCTGGCGGATCACACCGGAGGGCATGCGGGCCAGCGACCGGCTGCGCTCGGGCGGCATCGCCTATGGCGACGGCCGGCTCTTCGCCACGACCGGCGGCGGCGACGTTCTGGCCCTCGACGCCGACGACGGCAGCGAGCTCTGGCGTCGTCGCCTGTTCTCGCCCATCCGCACGGCCCCCACCCCCGCCGGCAACCGCCTTCTGGTCACCACCAGCGCGAACCAGACCTTCGCCCTCGATTCGACCAGCGGCGACGTGCTCTGGCAGCATGTCGGATTCTTCGAGCAGGCCGCCATCCTGGGCGGTGCGGCGCCGGCCGCCAACAACCGGCTGGCCATTGCCGCGTATTCGTCGGGCGAGGTGTTCGCGCTCGATCTCGCCGACGGCCGGCCGCTCTGGTCGGACACCGTGCTGCGGCCGCGCCGCACCCTGGCTATCGGGGCGATCAGCGACATCACCGGCAACCCGGTGATCGACCAGAACCGCGTCATCGTCGCCGGCAACGGCGGCGAGATGGGTGCGTTCGACATCGCCAACGGGGCGCGAAGCTGGAATCTCGACGTGACCTCGCGGCACACCCCTTGGGTCGCCGGCGACTTCGTCTATGTGCTGACCGACCGCAACGAGGTGGTGGCCGTCGCCCGCCAGGGCGGCCTGGTTCGCTGGGTGAGCCCGCTCGAGCGCCTGCGCAACCCGGACGACCCGGAATCGACCCGCATCTTCTGGGCGGGGCCGGTGCTCGCCGGCGACCGGCTGATCCTCGCGGGCTCGACCGGCGAGGCGGTGACCATCTCGCCCTATACCGGCGAAATCCTCGGCCGCCTCGGCCTGCCGGGCGCAGTCTCCTTGCCGCCGGTGGTGGCGGACGGCACACTCTACCTCCTCACCAACAGCGGCGAGCTCCTCGCCTACCGCTAAAGGCGCTTCGGCGCACGGGTCATGACCAGCCGCATTGCGATCATCGGCCGACCGAATGTCGGCAAGTCGACCCTGTTCAACCGGCTGACCGGCGGCAAGCGGGCGATCGTGCACGACACGCCGGGCGTCACCCGGGACCGGCTGGAGGCCCCGGCACGGCTGTTCGACCTCGACTTCACCGTGGTCGACACGGCCGGGCTGGAGATCGGCATGAAGCAGCAGCTCTCCGAGCGCCTGGTCGGTCAGACCCTGGCCGGCCTCGAGAGCGCCGATCTCGGCATCCTGCTGGTCGACGCGCGCAGCGGCGTCACCCCGCTCGACGAGGAGATCGCCCGCCTGCTCAGGAGCCAGGCCAAGCCGATCGTGCTGGTCGCCAACAAGTGCGAGGCTCGGACCGGCGAGGCGGAGGCGCAGGCCGCCTGGAGCCTCGGCCTCGGTGAGCCCATCCCGATTTCGGCCGAGCACGGTCAGGGGCTCGAGGGCCTGGCCGAGGCGCTGCGCCCGCACATCGAGCGCGGCGAGCCCCTGGCAGCGCCGGCCGACGACGAGGACGGCCCGCTGCATCTCGCCATTGTCGGCCGGCCGAACGTCGGCAAGTCCTCGCTGATCAATCGCTTGATCAAGGAGCAGCGGCTGCTGACCGGCCCAGAGCCCGGGCTCACCCGCGATTCCGTCGGCATCGAGTGGCAGTGGCGCGGCCGGCCGATTCGCCTGGTCGACACCGCCGGCCTGAGGCGCAAGACGCGGATCGAGGCACCGGTGGAGAAGCTCTCGGCCTCGGCCAGCCTGCGCGCGATCCGCAGCTGCCACGTGGCGGTCCTCTTGATCGACGCCACCGAGCCGCTCGAGAAGCAGGAGCTGACGATCGCCAATCGGGTGCTGGAGGAAGGCCGGGCGCTGGTGATCGCCGCCAACAAGTGGGACCTCGTCGAAGCGCCGGAAGAGACGCTGGCCGAGATCCGCTTTCGCCTCAAGCACCGGCTCGCCCAGCTCAAGAAGCTGCCGCTGGTGACCCTCTCGGTGAAGACCGGGCGCGGGCTCGACAAGCTGTTGCCGACCGTGATCGAGACCGTCGATCGCTGGTCGACCCGGATTTCGACCGGCAAGCTCAATCGCTGGCTCGCCGCCGCGCTCGAGCAGAACCCGCCGCCGATGGCGCAGAACCGGCGGATCAAGATCCGCTACGCCACCCAGGTCAGCACCCGGCCACCGACCATCGCGCTGTTCGCCAACAAGCCCGAGGGCGAGCTGCCCGCCGCCTACAAGCGCTACCTCGAGGCGAGCTTCGTCGAGGCCTTCGGGCTCGGCGGCATCGCCGTCCGCCTGGTCGTCCGCCACGGCGAGAACCCCTATCACGAGGCCCGCCGCTAAGATCCCTTCTGGCGGTGTGCGACAAGCCCGTGTCGCAAATCGGCTTGTTTGGTCGCGATCGGCCCTTTGCGACGGGCACGGGCGGGGCTAACCGTCGACCGGCAGGGCGGGAGTCGGCATGATACGCAATCGTCGCGGCAAGGAGCGGAAGGATCGACGGGGAGGGGCAGAGCAGCTGCCCTGGGCACGGGTCGAGAAC
Organism: Rhodospirillales bacterium; assembly: GCA_007131045.1. GTDB lineage: Bacteria > Pseudomonadota > Alphaproteobacteria > Geminicoccales > Geminicoccaceae > SLRI01. The sequence goes on along the minus strand of SLRI01000425.1, from coordinate 1,730 downwards.
CCCTTCCCGCCCCTGGAATTGCTGGCCCCGGACCAGCTCGACGCCATCGACGAGGCGGCCTTCACCATCCTCGAGGAGATCGGCCTCGACTTCCTCTCGCCCGAGGCCTTCCCGGTGCTCCGCGCCGGCGGCGCCGAGGTCGAGGCCGGCAGCCAGCGAGTCCGGTTCGGCCGGGAGGTCATCCGCCACTGGGTTTCGAAGGCGCCGGAGACGTTCCTGCTAAAGGGTCGCGAGCCGGCCCATGATGTGGGGTTCGGCGGGCGCGAGATAGTTTTCTCGCTGATGGCTTCGGCGCCCAACTGCTCGGACTTCGAGCATGGCCGCAGACCCGGCACCTTCGATGATTTCTGCCGCTTCGTGAAACTCGGCCAGACGTTGAACGCGGTCCAGGTCTTCGGCGGCTATCCGGTCGAGCCCTGCGACCTGCCGGCCGCCACTCGCCATCTCGACTGCCAGCGCGCCTTCGTCGAGCTCGGCACCAAGCCGGTCCACGCCTATTCCCTGGGCCGCACGCGCATCCTCGATGCCCTCGAGATCGTCAAGCTCGGCCATGGGCTCGACGATGCGGAGCTCGCCCGAACGCCGCGGATCATCTCGATCATCAACACGAGCTCACCGCTTCGCCTGGACGGGCCGATGATCGAGGGGATGCTGGAGCTGGCACCCAAGAACCAGTGCGTGGTGGTCACGCCCTTCACGCTTTCGGGGGCCATGGCACCGGCGACGGTGGCCGGGGCCCTGGCCCAGCAGCACGCCGAAGCCTTGGCCGGCATTGCCTTCTACCAGATGATCAAACCGGGTGCTCCCTGTGTCTACGGCGGCTTCACCTCCAATGTCGACATGAAGTCGGGTGCCCCGGCCTTCGGCACGCCCGAGTATTTCCGCGCCACCGTCATTTCGGGGCAACTGGCGCGGCGCTGGCGGCTGCCTTACCGCAGCTCCAACGTCAACGCCGCCAATTCGGTGGACGCGCAGTCGGCCTATGAGGCGATGTTCAGCCTTTGGGCCTGCGTGGCGGGCGGGGTCAACTTCGTCAAGCACGCGGCGGGCTGGCTCGAGGGCGGCCTCGTCTGCAGCCTGGAGAAGATCGTGCTCGACGTCGAGCTGATCCAGATGATCCGGCAATGCATGCAACCGGTTGTCGTCGACGAGGATTCGCTGGGCCTCGACGCGATCCGCGAAGTGGGGCCGGGTGGCCATTACTTCGGTGCTGCGCACACCCTCGCCCGCTTCGAGCACGCCTTCCACGCCCCGCTGATCTCCGACTGGCGCAACTTCCAGAGCTGGCAGGAGGCGGGCTCGCCCAGCGCGGCACAGCACGCCCACGAGCGGGCCAAGGCCTTCCTCGAGGCCTACGAGCAGCCGCCGCTCGACCCCGCCAGGAAGGCCGCGATCGACGACTTCGTCGCCCGGCGCAAAAGCGAGGGCGGCGCTCTCGCCGCCTGAAATATCCAACAGGATCAATATGATGAGCGACCTTCCCCGATCCGTCCCCTATCTCGTCGTCGGTGCCGGCATCCACGGCCTGTCGACCGCCTGGCACCTCGCCATGGGGCTGGAGAAGCAGACCCCGGGCAAGGGCGCGGGCGTGCTTCTGATCGACAAGGCGGGCCCGGGTGCGGGTGCCACCGGGGTCGCCTGCGGCTGCGTGCGCAACCTCTACATGACCAGCCCGCTGCACACGATCCTCCGCCATTCGGTCGATGTCTGGCAGTCGGACCCGGTCAATT
>SLRI01000448.1 GCA_007131045.1 Rhodospirillales bacterium | reverse complement strand
GCAGCCGGCGGCGACCAGCGAGATGTTGTCCGCCGAGATTCCATTCCAAACCCGGATGACGACTTCCCGCCAGTCGCGAAAGTCGAGGTCTCGCGGTGTCCGCAACTTCGGCTCGTCGGCCGCCGTGTTGTCGTCCATCGCGAGACTCTCGCGCCGTTGCGAAATGCGGGCCAGCCTCAGTAGGTGGATGGCCGCCCCGGCTGCGACGTCTGGCCCGAAGCCGGCTGCGCCGGCTGGCTCGAAGCGCGCTCGCTCCCCGCCGGCCGATTGGTGTCGGACGAACGCTCCTCGACTGCCTTCTCGACTTTGCCGGCGGCCTCGTCGACCGCGTGCAGCGCCGCATCGGCAGCGGCTCGCCCTGCCTCTTTCGTCGTCTCCATCGCCTCCTCGCCGAACGACTTGGCCTCGCGCCTGAGCGCATCGGCGTGCGGTTTCATCGCCTCGCGCTCGCGCTGCGTCGACGGGAAGAGACTGCCGAGCACCGCGCCGACCGTGATGCCGGCGGCGGCGGCCAGGAGTGGCTGCTGCTCGAAAATCTCGAGCGCCTTGTCCGAGGTGCGACCCGCCGTTTCCCAGCTTCCGCTGACCGCGTCCCTGGCATTGGACATGCCCTGCGAGGCGCTGTCGCGCCAGTCGTGACCGCGCTCGCGGAAGCTCGCCTTCATCTTTTCCCAGCGTGCCGACGCATCGTCCATTGCGGCGGCGACCCGGTCGCGCAGATCGTTCACCGTTTCGCTGGCTCGTTCCTCGAGGCCGAGGATCTTGGCCATGGCCTGTTGCCGGCGATGCTCGAACGCTTCCGTGGTTTCGTCGGCACGGCGCTGCACTCGGGCGGCAGCGGCGCGTGCACGATCGGCGTCGCTCTCCGACATGCCCTGGCCGCTTTCGCTGCTCCAGGAGCGCCGGTACGAACCATCGCCGCTCGAATACGGGTCTTGGCGCTGTCCGAAGGCCAGCCAGGCGATGCCGACGCCGATCATCGCCACCGGCAGCGGATTGTCACGCACCGAGTGGCCGAGATTGGTGCCGAACGTGGTGATGTACTCGGAAGGCCCGTTGCGGAAGTAGCGCAGCCCTTCGTCGAGCAGCTGGCCCGGCGACAGCCGATCCTGGATCTGGTCGATGGTGCGGTCCACCCGCGCACGGGTCTCGCGCAGCTCACGCTCGATCACTTCGGGATTGTCGGAACGGTCGCGCTCTCTCATCGACGTGCCTCCTGTTCGGCGTCGTGCCGGGCTTCTGTCCGGGTGTCTGCCCGAACGTCTGATTGCGTGGGTTTGATCGGGTGCAAGGATGCTTTCCCGGCGTCGCCGGTCGATTGGTGATCGGTCACGACGCGCGCGTCTTGCTGCAAGTTCCTCACCGTCCGCTCCGGCATCAGGTTGGCCGCCTTGAGATCGTTCTGGCCCTTGTTGATCATGAACCAGGCAAGAGCTGCCACGGCCACGCCGACGATCGCCGCCGCCAGCCACGGCTCCACGAACTCCGCGAGCGCGATGACCACTGCCTGCAAGACGATGATCAGCGCCGCGAGCCCGAACACGGCGCCGGCTACGATGCTGGCGACCGCCGTTCCGGCCTGCGAGACCTTTTCCGCCGTCTCGGCGCGGGCAAGGGCGATTTCGGAGCGGACGAGGGTGCTGACGTCGTGCGTGAGGTCACGCAGCAGGGTGCCGAGCGACCGACCGCTGTCATCCGGTTGTACTGATCCGTTCATCGTTGTTCTCCTGTCTCTGGGCGCGGCGTGACTCCCGCGACGGTGCCGGATTCATGCAGCCCGCTGGATCGATCGGGACCGCGATGAGACGCGGCGGGATAGTCACCGAGGCCCGTGGTGCTGCGCTGATCACTCCGGCCCTCGTCATGGTCCCAGCGCGGACGTTGATCCTGCCGGCTCGAGTAATCGCTGCCACTCGAGCGGCTGCCGGCCTTGGCGAACCGGGCGATGCCGAAGCCCAGGGCAACCGCGGCGCCCATGAACACGGCCGGCTGCCGGCGACCGAAATCCTCCATCTCGGTCATCAGCGCCGAGAAATCCTTCTCGCGCAGCGAATGCGCCAGATTTTCGAGCTGACCGGCCGCCGACCCGACCAGTTCGGCCAGCTGCTTTTCAGAACCTTCGAGGTTCTCGGCAGAACTGCGCAGCGCCTCCGCGACGTGCTCGACCCGCTCGGCGCCGGCCGCCTTTTGACGGTCGGCCACGTCCTGCGCCGTCCTCGTCGCGCGATCACCCAAGTGCTCCGCCTCGCGCGCGAGCTTTTCGCCCGTCCGCGGCTCATCTTGTCGATTGGTGGACATTTCCTATCTCCCTACCATTGGTTTGAACTCAACTTTCGATCGCAAGCAAAGTTCCCGTCTCGGTGGACAATCCCACGAGACAGTGGCACGGCAGAGGGCCCAGCCGGATGCCTGCCGCGACCTGGTCGCCGGCAAAGGCATCGGGGCCGGTTCATCGATCGCGGCTGCCGTCGAGCCAGCCGTCGCGCACCTGCCCCTCCCCGGTGTCGAGCGGCTCCAGCACGTTGCCGGCGGAATGCGGGGCCTCGCGATCGTGGTCGAGATGGGCCGTCTCGACCTGGCGCTTCATCATCCATTCGGCTGAGGCGGGCGACAGGCGACGCAGCAGCGCCAACGAGCGGCCGGCTGTGCCGACGATGACCCGGCGCTTCGGCCGGCGGATCAAGGAGCAAATGGCGTCGGCTACCTGCTCCGGCGGATAGACCGGATTCATCGCCCGCACCGCACGGCCGGTATAGTTCGCCGCCTGGCGAAAGATCGGCGTGTCGATGGACGCGGGCAGGACGGTGGAAACCGTGATGTCGGGTGTGTCGGCGAGCTCCATCCGGAGGCTTTGCGACAAGCCGATAATGGCCCATTTCGACGCGACATAGGCGCTGGTGTAGGTCTGCCCGACCATGCCTACGACCGACGAGACGTTGATCAGCCGGCCATGGCCCTGGCGGCGGAACTGCCTGATCGCGGCCCGCGAGCCGTGCACGCAGCCGTGCAGGTTGGTGATCAGCACGCGCTCGTAGACGTCGGGCGGAGTCTCGTCGATCCGGCCGAACTGGGACACGCCGGCATTGTTGACCCAGACGTCGAAGCCGCCCCAATCGGCGACGGCGCGCTCGGCGGCGCCCTCGACCTCGTCGCGGCGAGCGACGTCCGCAACGATCGGCACCGCCTCGCCACCCCGCTCCGCGCACTCGCGGGCCGTGGCGGCGAGCGGCTCGAGGCGCCGGCCGAGCAGGGCCACGCGCGCCCCCGTTGCGGCGAGGGCGTGGGCGGTGGCCCGGCCGATGCCGCTCGACGCGCCGGTGACGATCGCCCGCGGCCGCTCCTGCCAAGCCGCGTTCCGCGTCAAGACGGGCCTCTCGACATGCTTGTCTCCATCGATCGCGCGACCGGCAGCTGACGACCGGTCGACGCCTGGATGAGAGGAGCGCTGAAAACGCCAGTCCTCCTCTCGATGCGTGCGAATGCAACCCGGCTTTACTTCGAAAGTTCCATCGAAAGCACGAACGAGTGGAACCTCGACTTTCCCAAAGCCGTTGGCCAGGGAGTGCCGAACTGTCAGCAAGTCAAAGAGGAAAGGGGCGTGCCGTCATGAGTGCGTATGGTGTGGCCGGCTTCGATTCCGCCGCGAGCCTGCTCGAGGCTACGGCCGAGGCGGTGGCCGGACGAGATTATCCGGCGATGGGCCACTCGACCTGGTTGCGTTATCCGGTCAAGGCATCCGAGCTCCTGCCGACGGGGTTGCGGCGCGCCGCCTATGCCAAGGCGACCGGTTTCGAGGGCATCGCGCAGAGCAGCATCGACAAGGTCGATCCCGACGAGATCGCCGAGTGGGCGGCCGGGCTCTACGATCAGCCACGGTATCCGGCCGTGATGATCGGCTCGTCCAGCGGGGCGCTCGTTCATTTGGCTGCGGCGATGCGCGTGCCCTGGTTGCCGCAGACGGTCATGGTGGGCGTCAAGCGCGAGGGTGGCGGGGTGGACGATCCGCGCGGCGATCTGGAGCAGGCGCGCCGTTGCGGCGAGCAGCTCGTCGCCGCCAATCCGGAGATCCAGCTGCATCAGATGCACGATCCGAGCCAGGATCGCCTGTCGCTCCAATACATCACCTACTTCCGCTTCAAGTATCGCCGCCTCGTCTCGGCCTATCGGCGCTTTTTGACGGAACGGCTGCCGCAGGGCTCGCTGATCATCGTGGCCGATTGCCGCAAGACGTGGCCCACCACCAAGATCAACGACCGCTACGTCTTCCAGTTCGGCGCGGTGGGCAGCATGGAGCACGAGGAGTACGTGAACGGCAGCGAGCGCGTGCGGGCCTACCTCGAGCACTATGGCGTCGATCGGCAGGGGTGGGACGCCCCGCCGGCGGACGGCACCAGCCCGGAGGCCGAGTGGGGATTCGAGCCGGCGCTCATGGACGATATCGCGGCTGTCGCACGGGACTGCGGCCATCGCATCCTGCGCGTCAGCTTCGAGGATCCGGAGCATTTGAGCCCCGTTGTCGCCGATCTGCATCGCGACTGGTACGGACGGATGAACCGCCCGGCCAAGCGGCTCGTCGTCGGCTCCTTCGTGCAGGTCGAAGCGCACTGGACCTTGCGCACCGGGTCGGTCCCGTTCTGGACGACCTTCAACTGCCAGCCTTCGCTCGACCGCCTCGCCCGCTATCTCGCGACCTCCCCGAAGTTCGACCAGATCCGCATGATGATCTTCCCGCACGGCACGGAATCCGTGGGGCTTCCCAGCTTGGACGACTGGCGCCGGACACTGCGCCGCGGCAGCGACGACGTCGATTTTCTCGGCGTGAGCGAAGATGCCTATCCGCATCATTTCGGCACTCTCGCCCGATATTCCGACGAGGTGCGCAAGCTCGACGAGCATCTGCCGCTGCCCGATCCCCTGCCGGTGCCCGACCTCGAGCGTTTCCTCGAAGGCGCGCGCGGCCGGTATGACGTGGGCATGGATTATGTCGATTAGGCAGTCAGCGTCGTTCGATCCAGAAAGGGCCGGCTCGCTTCGGCCAGCTCCTTCGGGGCGGTGAAGACGAGGGTGTGCGCCACGTCGGGGATGATCTCGAGCTCGCCGCCCGGGAGCCCGTCCGCGACCATCTCGGCCCACTCCTGGGTGCAGATCGGATCCTCGGCACCGCGCACCACCAGAACCGGTGCCTCGATCGCCGAAAGCTTGGTTTCCGGCCTGTCGCGCAGCGAGAATTCGAAGGTGGTCAGCGCCCGAACCAGCCCGCATTTGGCATAATCGGACTCGGCGATGGCGTCCATGTCGGGCGGGCTGTAGGGCGCGTTCTGACGCCACCGGACGAACTGCATGAGCCAGGTACGCTCGTCCGGTGGCGTGGTCGGCCCCTGCAGCACGGCCCGCTCGACCCGATCGGGGTAGCGGGCGGCGAGATCGACGATCAGCTGGCAGCCGAACGAATTGCCCAGCAGCATCGCGCGCTCGAGCCCGATGGCCACCATCCAGCGCTCGAGCCAGGTGGCCAGCCCCGGCACGTCCAGGACGCGGTCGGGCTTGCCGCTGTCGCCGAAGCCCGGCAGATCCGGCATCATGATGTGGTAGTGCAGGGCCAGGCGCTCGACCACCGGCACCATGTAGCGGCCGGAGAGCGCCAGTCCATGTACGGGCACCAGCGGCGGAGCGTCCGGCGGCGGATCGGCCGAGACGCGGGTCAGCATCGGCAAGCCGTCCACGTCGACGACGATCTCCCGCAGTGCTGGAGACCGCGCCGCCTCAATGGGCTCCGCCACCGCGGGCCGTGGCCTGCCGCTGGCCGTGACCGTGGCCAGGGCGGCACCGGCGGCAAGCTTGCCCAACCGGCGGCGGCTCATTCTCGCAAGGTCCAAGTCCACGCGTGTCACCTGTTTTTGCCACTTTAGATGCAACGCCCGATGCAACGTCCAGCGGTGCAATGGGTTCCGCCAATAGCATCGTGCCGGTCAGCATCGAGGAAAGGTGGATCGATGATTTCAACAGGCACTCGACGTCGCTCGCTTTTGGCCGCACCAGTTCTGGCCCAGGTCGGGCCCGTTCGACTGACCATGGATCCGAGCTGGCTGCCGCTCGGGGCGCTGCTCTACTGCTGGCTCGAGCGACTGTTGATGCCGGCTCTGGTGCCGGAGCTCGACCTTGCCGCCTACCGCCTGATGGCGCTGGCCGGCACTTTCGGCCTTGCCCTCGTGATCGTCCTCGAGGCGCTCGTGCGGGCCCTCCTCGCGGCCCGGCGCGCCATCGAGATCGAGCTTCGCCTCACGCCACTCGGCGGGGTCGTGCTGGCGACGCGGCCACTTTGGGTGCGGGACGAGCTACTCTTGCTGCTCACCGGGCTCTTGGCCGGCAGCCTGCTCGGCCTCGCCCTGCTGATCGGCTGGTTCAAGCTCGCCGACACGACGACACCGCTCTGGCTCGGCGGGCTCTTCTTCTTTCTCGGCCT
>SLRI01000576.1 GCA_007131045.1 Rhodospirillales bacterium | reverse complement strand
ACGAACGTGTGGGCAGTTCGATCAGTCGCCGGTTTCGGCATTTCATGTCCCCTTTCCGCGGCCCCGCGACCAAACACTTGCCGACCTATAGGGCCTGGTTCACGGCACGTCATGCCGCCCTGAACCCGCGGTAGCGAATCGACAATCGGCTGGCGCAACAGCGCGCGATCGTCCGTTGCATCGACATCGGCGCGTTCGTGCGAGACGGCAATCGCAGCGAGGACGACCGACAGGCGGCCTTGGTCGCCAGGGCGCCGAGCCGCGCCCGCCAGTCGCTGGTGTCCGGGCCCCTTCGACCGTGCAGCATCGTTGCATTGCATCTGCCCACCGCCGAATTGATCGGGCCAGAAACGCCAGGCGGCGGCCGCTCGACGATCCACGTCGCGCTTTCATGCCGGCCACCTCTCCGGAGAAGCACTTCGGCCGACGCGTTGTAGCGGGCCGTCGAACCGGCAGCCCGACACTTCCGCGCCCGTTTCGCCGACACATTGAGCCTCGGCCGATGCCACCGGCGACCAGCCGGCACGGCCCCGCCTACTCGCCGAGCAGCACGAGCGGCGGCCTCTAGCGCACTTTCAAGGTGACCGGAGACGAGGAAGGCAAGGCGATCGCCGCGGAGCGTCGTCAGCCTACGTGAGCACCGATCGTTCGCAACCTGACGAAGTATACGTTCAGCATGAAAGCGCGCTGGTCGCGCGCCACGCCACCAACCGGAAATCACGACATGACCGAGCGGCGACCGCCACCGCCACGCGTTCTCGATCACGCGCGCTCCCTCACGATGTCGGTGCCTACCAACGCGATTTGCCGACATGATCGAACGAGTGCTCGACGGTCGATGCCATCGTGCGCGATCTTCACCCGCAACATCGCCTGCGAGGTCGCGGGCCCGCCGCCCTTCGGCAATCGTGAATCGTTTCGCCGAACCCGACTTCGGTGCCGACCCGACATCCCCTGTCGACATGGGCGCTCGCTCGCCGACACTTGTCGTCAAGGAACAGCCGAAGCATTTCCCGGCAGACCGCGGACGATGCGACGCAACCAGGGTTGGAGTCGGTACCAGTTTCTCGATGCCGTCGCATCGTCAACGGTACGGCCCGAGAGGCTGGCCAGCAGCTTCCAACCGACGCACTCCCGCCTCCGGGTCGGCCGGCCGGCAGCCGACCGGCAGCCCCGAGATGGTCGCCGTGCCGGTCGTCGACCCCAGTCATCGGCGCGCTCGACGAGCGTCCGATCCATGCGCCCGGTTCGTGCCGCCGCCATGCCGACGATTTGCAGCGTCGGCAGGTGTGCTGCCTGCCTCGACGCCGCATTGCGCCCACTGGCACACCGCGACCCGGCCACCGCCAACGAGGTTTTGCGACATGCTGGGCCGGCCCGCATCGAGGTCAGACACTCAAATGCGCCCGGCGAATGTCGGCATCGTCGAGCAGGCGCTGCATCGGGCCGGCAAACCGGATATGACCCGACTCGATGACATAGGCGCGATCGGCAACCGCCCCCGCGAAGCGCAGGTTCTGTTCCGAGAGCAGAACCGACAAGCCTTCTCGCTTCAGCTTGCCGACGGCGAGCGCCATCTGCTCGACGATGACCGGAGCCAGCCCCTCGGAGGGCTCGTCGAGCAGGACGAGGCGCGGATTTCCCATCAGCGTGCGCGCAATCGCCAGCATCTGCTGCTCGCCGCCGCTCGTCTGTCCCGCCGGCCGGTGGCGGAGCTCGGCCAGATTGGGAAAGAGCTCGAACAACGCAGCGGCCGTCCAGGCCGGCGCACCCTGACGCTGTGGCTGCCGGCCCACCTCGAGGTTCTCGAGGATCGTCAAATCACCGAACACCCGCCGCTCCTCCGGCACGTAGCCGATGCCGAGGCGCGCGATGGCATGCGCAGGCAAACGGACGATTTCCCGCCCGTCATAGCGGATGCTGCCGCTGCGGCGGACCTGAATGCCCATGACCGTCTTGATCAGCGTCGACTTCCCCGCACCGTTGCGACCGACCAGCGCCACGACCTCGCCGTCGCCGAGCTCGAGGTCGAGACCGAAAAGAATCTCGGCCTTGAGGTAGGCGGCCGAAACACCGCTGAGCTGCAACAGCGGTGTCATCGATCCCCCAGATCGAGCGAGCTGCCGAGATAAACCGCCCTGACCTCCGGGTCGTCCCGCACCTCGCGCGGCGAGCCCTCGGCAATCAGACTGCCGCGATGCATCACCATTATTCGATCGGCATGGCCGAAGACGACGTCCATGTCGTGCTCGGTGAACAGGATACCGACACCGTCCGCCTTGGCGATGCCGGCCGCCAGCTCCATCAGCGCCACCCGCTCGGCCGGCGCCATGCCGGCCGTCGGCTCGTCCATCAACAACAGCCGGGGCTGATTGGCCAGCGCGATCGCGAGCTCGACCCGCTTCAGGTCGCCATAAGCCAAGAGGCCACAAGCGCGGTCGGCCAGAGCAGCGATGCCGACCCGCTGCAAGAGCGCGTCGGCGACAGCGGCCTCGGCGTTACGGGCCCTGCCGAAGACGTCGAACAGTCGCCGGCGGTGCGACAACAGCGCCATCTGCACATTCTCGCGCACGGTGAACGACGGCAGAACCTGCGTGATCTGGAAGGTGCGCCCGACCCCCTTGCGCCAAATCCGCCGGGGCGGCCAACCGGTCACGTCCTCGCCCATGATCCGGACCCGCCCCGCATCGCCGGCGAGCTGGCCCATCAGCATGTTGAAGCAGGTGCTCTTGCCGGCACCATTCGGGCCGATGAGTGCCACGAGTTCGCCGCTCGCCACGGCGAAGGTCATGTCCCGTACCGCCTGCACCCCGCCGAAGCTCTTGCTCAAACCTTCGGCTTCGAGCACCTGCTCCCCGAGGCTCACGACGAGAGCTCCGGGCGGATGCCGACGAACCGGCCAAGGTGTTGCTTGATGAAGCCGGCGATGCCCTGCGGAAAGAGGATGACGATGGCGATCACCGCGAGACCCAGGAGCAGGCGCCACATTTCCAGCCGGAACAGCGTATCCTTGAGCCAAGTCAGCGTGGCAGCGCCGGCCAGGGGGCCGGAGAGGTGCTGCACCCCGCCGAAGAAAACCATGATGATGCCGTCGAAGGAGCGGACGATGGCCATCTCGTTGGGAAAGACGCTGCCCTTGGAGTAGGCGTAGAGCCCGCCGGCGAGCCCGGCAAAGGCGCCGGAGAGGGTGAAGGCCGCCCACTGCTGGCGGCGGACATCGATGCCGATCGCCTCGGCGCGCAACGGGCTGTCACGGCCGGCCCTGAGCGCATAGCCGAACGGCGAGGAGAGGCCGTGGCGAAGCGCCAGGATGGCGGCGGTGCAGCAGGCGAGGACCAGGTAATAGTACTCGATCCGGCCGCGCACCCAGGGTGCGCGCCAAATACCGAGGATGCCGTCGTCGCCGCCGGTGACCTCGCCCCACTGGAACACCACCGACCAGACGATCTGCGCGAATGCAAGCGTCAGCATGGCGAAATAGACGCCCGAGAGGCGGACGCAGAACCAGCCGATGACGACGGCGAGGAGGGCGGCTGCCGGTGGGGCCAGCACGAGGTTGAGCTCCATCGGCGTTCCGGCATACTTGACCAGGAGTGCCGCCGCATAAGCGCCACCGCCGAAGAACGCGGCATGGCCGAAGCTGACCAGCCCGCCCGGGCCGATGATGGCGTGCAGGGCGGTGGCGAAGAGGGCGAAGATCAGGATGTCGATCAGCAGCACCAGGCCGTAGGTGTCGAGATAAAAGGGTGCGGCCGCCAGCCCGAGAACGACCAGGAGCGCCAGGGCCTTGAACGTCCAGCGGGTCGGGCGGAGCGGGTCGTCGAGCATCTGCCGCCCGCCGCCGACGAGCTCCGGCCTGCCGAGCAGGCCGAAGGGACGGACGACCAGGACCACGGCCATCACGAGAAACATCATCACCAGGGTCGATTGCGGGATCAACAGAACCCCCCAGGCCTGGAGTTGGCCGATCAGCACGGCAGCGAGGAAGGCACCGGTGATGCTGCCCATGCCGCCGACGACGACGACCACGAAGGCGCCGGCCAGCACGGTGAAGTCCATCATCAGGTCGGCGCCGCCCTTGGGCAGCTGCAAGGCACCACCGAGGCCGGCGAGGAAGGAGCCGAGGAAGAAGACGCCGGTAAAGAGCCAGGCCTGATTGACGCCCAGCGCTCCCACCATCTCGCGGTCGGCGGTGGCGGCACGGATGAGAATGCCGAACCGGGTCTTGTTCAGGAGCAGCCAGAGCAGGCCGAGGACGACCGGCCCCGCCGCGATCAGGACGAGGTCATAGCGCGGCAGCGGCTGGCCCATGATGAAAACGGCGCCGCGCAAGTCGGGGGCGCGCGGGCCGAGCTTGTCCTCGGGGCCCCAGCCCCAGAGCGCCAGATCCTGGATGACCAGGATGACACCGAAGGTGGCGACCAGCTGGAAGAGCTCGGGCGAGCGATAGATGCGGCGGAGGATCGTGATCTCGACCAGGGCGCCGATGGCGCCGACGACCAGCGCCGCGCACAGTATGGCCGACCAGAAGGAGAGATGGCCGCGGCCGAACCAGTCGGCGAAGAGGGCCACGAGCGTCAGGCCGAAATAGGCCCCGAGCATGTAGAACGAGCCGTGCGCGAAATTGACGACCCGGGTGACGCCGAAGATCAGCGAAAGCCCGGCCGCGACGAGAAAAAGGCTGGCAGCGCTGGACAGGCCGGTGAGGACTTGGACCAGAAAAAACCCCAACGTCGTCCTACCCGGCTGCCGCGACCAACGACACGCCCCGCCCGGCCTCCCTCGCGGCCGCCGCATGTCGTGAAATCACGTTGGCGCCGCCGCACCGACGCCGAGCCCGAGGTGCGACCAACGACAAACGTGACATGACCGCAACCAACACGATCTGTGACATGCGAGAAACCAACGAGAAACGTGACATGCGGAGTCCTACCCGCCTGCCGAAACGAACGACACGGTTCGCCCGACCGCGGTTGAGGCATGTCGTGAAATCTCGTTGGCGCGACCGCACCTGCGCTGAGCGTGACGACCGACCAACGAGAAAGGCGACATGATCGGTACCAACGAGATCTGTGACATGCGGCCGACCAACGAGAAACGTGACATGCGCAACAGCCGCGGACTGGGCCGCGCGCGTCGCGACATCGCTCCCCGGCACATCGCCACGCCGGGGCCTCAGTCGGACGCCGGACGCAAGCGTGCCACCATCTCCTCGGGCGGCAGATAATCGGCACCGTCGGCATAGTACCAATCGCGCATCGTCCCCTGGCCGTCGACGAGCGTCGTGTAGCCGACCCAGGCGCCGAGCGTCGCCTGATGGTCGATGGCGCGAAACTCCAACTCGCCCTGGGGCGTCTCGAAGGTGATCGTTCGCATCGCCTCGATCAGCGCCTCGACCTCGGTCTCGCCACCGGTCGCTTCGAGCGCGGCGCCCAGCGCCAGGATGGCGTTGTAGCCGACGATCGAGCCGATTCGCGGGTAGTCGTCGAACCTGGCCCGATAAGCGTCGAGCCATTCGACATAGGCCGGATCGTCGATGATGTCCCAGGGGTAACCGGTGACCAGCCAGTCCTCGGGCGCCTCGTCCTCGAGCGGATCGATATACTCCGGCTCACCGGTCAACAGGCTGGCGACGAAGGTGTTCTCGAACAATCCCCGGTCATGGCCCTCGCGCACGAAGCGGGCGAGGTCGGCACCGAAGGTGACGTTGAAGATCGCCTCCGGCCTAGCTGCGGCGAGCGCCTGCACCTCGGCCCCGGCATCGATGTTGAACAGCGCCGGCCACTGCTCGCCGACCCATTCGATGTCCGGCCGCTTCTCGCTCATGATCGACTTGAAGGCGGCCACCGCTTCCTGGCCATAGGCGTAGTTCGGCGCGATCGTGGCCCAGCGCGCCGCCGGGTGATCGACCGCGATCTCGGCGAGCATCGACGCCTGCATGTAGGTCGAGGGCCTCAGGCGAAAAGTGTAGCGGTTGCCGCTCTGCAGCGTCACCGCATCGGCCAAGGGCTCGGCCGCGAGATAGAGAATCTGGTTCTGCTCGGCGAAGGAGGCGACGGCGAGGCCGACATTGCTGAGCGTGGTGCCGGTGATGATCTCCACACCCTCGCGCGTGACCAGTTCCTCCGCGACCCGGATCGCCTCGCCGGGCTCGCCGGCATCGTCGCGACTGATCAACTCCAGCATCTTGCCGCCGATGCCACCCCGATCGTTGATCTCGGCGATCGCCATCTCCATGCCACGCTTGGCATGCTCGGTGTGCTGCGCCATCCGTGTATAGGAGTTGATGTCGCCGATCTTGATGGTCTCGGCGGCGAGACCGCCTGGAACCAGGCTCGTAGCCCCGATCAAGCCCATGGCGAGCACACTCGCCATGGGCAGGCCGATCATGTAGCGCCGCGTGGTCATCCCGGGTTCCCTCGTCAGGTTGTGTCGTTCTTGCCTGTTGGTCGTCCTGCGCTGCCCGAAGGCGCGATCATGTCGTCATTGCTCGTTGGTCGTT
>SLRI01000463.1 GCA_007131045.1 Rhodospirillales bacterium | reverse complement strand
GCCGCGCCGAGAAGATGCTGTTCCGCCACAACGATCCCGAGGACCTCGACCGCAAGCTGGCGACCACGGCCCCGGGCCAGCCGAAGCTCGTGGCCTTCGAATCGGTCTATTCGATGGACGGCGACGTGGCACCGATCAAGGAGATCTGCGAGGTCGCCAAGAAGCACGGGGCGATGACCTATCTCGACGAGGTGCATGCCGTGGGGCTCTACGGCCCGCGCGGCGGCGGCATCGCCGAGCGCGAAGGGCTGATGGACCAGCTCGACGTGATCGAGGGGACGCTCGGCAAGGCGTTCGGCGTGATGGGTGGCTACATCACCGGTTCGACGGCACTCTGCGACTTCGTCCGCAGCTTCGCCTCGGGCTTCATCTTCACCACGGCCTTGCCGCCGGCGCTGGCCGCCGGTGCCTTGACCAGCATCCGCCATCTCAAGGAGAGCTCGAAGGAGCGCGACCGGCAAAAGGAGCGGGTGGCCACGGTGCGCGCCAGGCTCGATGCCGTGGGCATCCCGCATTTGGCCAACGACAGCCACATCGTGCCGGTGATGGTCGGTGATCCGGTGCGCTGCAAGGAGATCAGCGATCAGCTGCTCGAGCAGCACGGTATCTATGTCCAGCCGATCAACTACCCGACCGTGCCGCGCGGCACCGAGCGGCTCAGGGTGACCCCCTCGCCTCTGCACAGCGATGCCGACATCGATCACCTGATCGGCGCGCTCTCCGCCATTTGGGCGGCCGTGGGTCTCGCCGAGGCCGCCTGATCCGAGGTTCCGGCCGGCCTCTCGCGAGGCCGGCGCCATCCTTTGCGGCCCGCTGGTCGAAGCTGGCGGGCAGCTTTGTTTTTCCAGTGGTTTTCGACACCGCTTGCTTGATCTCGATCAATGAGACGCTAGTTCACGTGGTGCAAGTAATCGAGTTGTCGGGCGACAGGAATCGGCAAGTCTATTGCAATGTTGCGGGGGAATCTGAGAGATGCAGCGTGCTGCCGGCTCTCTGGGCCGAATCGGCCCCAACGCCATCATTCAGCTGGCCGCCGTGCTCGGTGACCGGGCCGGGGCGGCACCGGTGCGGCGCCTGTTCGAGGCCGCCGGCTTGCCACACTATCTCGATACCATGCCGCAGGAGATGGTGGACGAGCAGGAAGTGCGGGCGCTGCATGCGACGCTGCGCGCGCAGTTCGGCGTCGCTTGTGCGCAGGCGCTGGCCCGGGCCGCCGGCAGGCGGACCGCCGGCTACCTGCTCGAGCATCGCATCCCACGGCCGCTGCAATGGCTGCTGCCACGCTTGCCGAAGCCGCTCGCGGTGCGTCTCTTGCTGCGGATCATCGAGCGCCATGCCTGGACCTTTGCCGGCAGCGGCGCTTTTTGCGCCGTCTACGGCCGGCCTGCCCGGCTCGGGATCGCCCACAATCCGCTTTGCCGCGGGCTGCAGAGCGAGCTGCCGTCCTGCGACTTCTACGCCGGCACGTTCGAGGCCTTGTTCCGGGCGCTGATCGATCCCGCTGCCAAAGTGCGCGAGGTCACCTGCGAGGCGCTGGGCGATCGCGCCTGCGTCTTCGAGGTCGACTGGTAGCCCTGCCCGCTACATTCCGGCTTCGTCGTCCCGGGGGAGCCAGCGCCACTCGACGAGGGGCCCGGCGAGCTGGACCGGGGCCTCGACGGTGTGCAGCTCGGACCTGCTCCAGGGGCGAAGAACGCCCACGAGGCAGCTCTCCTCCTCGCCGTCGAGTTCCTCGGCATAGCCGATGCAGACCGACACCTCGACGCTCCGGCCGCAGATATTGGCGACGCCGACCTCGGCGCGATGCACCACGTCACCGCCGATGGTGCGTCGGCCGGTGGGCTCGTCGGCGATATAGCGGGTGAGGACGACGCAAGGCGTCTCGCCCATCGTCGGATTGTCGTACTCGGCCAATGCCGGGCTGCTGGAGAGCATGCCGGCACCCAGGCCTACTCCGGCCAGGGAAGCGACGGCGACTGCCAGAACATTTCGTGCCATTGGAGCATCATCCCTAGTTGAACGTCGAATGAGATGCGATCGGGCGCTCGGACTTGTGAGGATGCCAGCAGCACCTGGGCCTTGTCGAGTTGGATCGGGCACCGCCCCGACGCCCGCGCGGCCCCGGGCGGTGGAGGGCGCCCGGGGCCGCTAGCCAGCCGACGGCACGCGGCTCACGCGTGCCCCCCACAGCCATTCCTTCAGTCGTCGCCGCCAGCACTCGGCCGGGCGAGCATCGCCTGCGGCCCCTCGCCCTCCCAAAGCGGGCCCGCCGGACCAAGCGACGGATAGTCCTTCAGCATCGACGCGCCGTAGAGCGGCTTGTTCACGCCCTGGTGGCAGGTCGTGCAGTTGGCCTTGCCGGCATCACCGGTCGGGCCCAGCCGATCGAGCGGGTATTCGGGCCCGAGCGGATGCATGAAGGCGGTGTTGATGTCGCGGACCATCCGGATGCCGTGCCACGCGCTCATCCGGGCCGGCGGCGAGCCTTCCCAGCCGATGAACGAGCGGGAGTTGTGGCAGAAGGTGCAGTTGACCCCGAGGCTCTCCGACATGTGGTTCATCAGGCTGTAGGTGTACTCGGTCGCCTTGGTGCCGATCTGCGGCCCCTCGGCGGGCGGCAGGGCGTTCTCGCCGATCACCCGGATCGGCTGGTCGTCGAGCAGGAAGCGGCTGAACGGATCGATCGGCAGCGAGGCCGAGGCGATCCCCGGCTGGTTCTGCCCGGCGTTCCAGCCCGCCATGTTGGCGCGTTGCTGCGGCTGCGCCAGGAACCACTGCTCTTCCGGCACGTTCTGGCCACGGTGGCAGGTGTAGCACGTCACGCCTGTGTCCTGGACGTGGTCCTGCCACTCGGTGTTGATGTGCAGGGTCATCCGCAGCATGTCGCGCGCCACGACCTTGGTATAGACCGAGTCTTCCGCCAGGTTCTCGAGGTTGTGGCAGTAGCCGCAGCCCTCCTCGGGTGAAACCCACTCGGTGATCGCCGCCATCAGCCGGTCGTGGGCCTCCGCCGGCAGGTGGCCGAGAACCTGGAGATTCTCGTAGACCTCGTCGGCGCGCGGCGCGAAGGAAGCCGCCGGCTCGAGCGGCCAGACCGGATCCGGCGCCACGTTCGCGGCCTGCAGCCGCCGCTCGGTGCGCGGGTTGGTGAGGTGCACCATGCCGAGCCCGCGATAGCCGACCTGCTCGGTGTCGATGGGTGGCGCTTCCCAGCCGGCCATGGTGAGCATGGCGACGCCCAGAAGTGTCCCGACGACGATGGCGGAAGCACCGCCGATGCCGATCTTCATTGCACGCCTCCCGTGATGAGGGCCGGATCGAACGTCTCGGGGTAGACGTTGGGGTACATCGGCGCGAACTGATGCTTGACTGCCCAAAGGTACCAGTTGTCGACCACGGTGCCGGTCAAGAGGATGCCGATGCCGCCGGTCAGCGTCGTCAGCACGGCGAACCACCAGGCCCAGCGATGGATCGATTCGGCGGTGGCGTTGAAGCCCATCGTCCAGCGCCAGAAGAGGGCACCGCGTTCGTAGGCCGTGCCGCGATCGGTGATCTGCTCGATCTCACGCTCGCCGCCGTAACGGCTGATGGCGAGGACGGTGGCGCCGTGCATGGCGAACAGCAGGGTCGAGCCGTAGAGGAAGGTGATCGAGAGGGCGTGGAACGGATTGTAGAAGAGGTTGCCGTAGCGGATCGAGAAGGCCGCGGTCCAGTCCAGGTGCGGGAAGATGCCGAACGGCACCGCCTCCGACCAGCTGCCCATCAGGACCGGGCGGATGAAGCCGAGCACCAAGAAGAGGAAGATGGCCGAGGCGAACGCCCAGGCGACGTGCGTGCCCATGCCGAGCGCACGGGCGCGGCGATAGGTTCTGACCCACCAGAGCAGGACCGAGACGGTCAGGAAGAACCCGGCGAGCAGCCACCAGCCACCCTCGTTCAGCGGCGGAATCGAGAGCCCGTAATGCGCCGGCGGCGGCTCGAGGGCGAGCCAGAAGAGCTGGCGGACGAACTGCACCGGGTCCCAGCCGACCGACGCCCACATGTTCAGCCCGATGATCTCGAAGGCGATCAGGCCGCAGACGATCGAGAGGACGCCGGCCCAGCCGAGGTAGATCGGGCCGATCTGGGCGTTGCCGATCAGGCCGTACAGCGGCAGGAAGAAGCCCTTGCCGGTGCGCGGCTCGTTGCCGACCGGCAAGTCGGGGCCGAGTTCCGGCTGCTTCGGGCGCACCTGCACCTGGGTGAAGATATTCTGGTATTCCATGTTGATCATCGTCGTTCCTCCTACCCTCAGCGCCAGATCGGCAGATCGAGCCACCAGTTCCACCATTCGGGCCAGCCACGGGTCCAGAACGGGCCACTGATGATGATGCAGACGGCGCTCCAGAAGCCGGCGTTCAGCGCCAGAAAGAGCCCGATGCGGTGGATGCCGAGCGTGCCGATCGAGTAGCCAATGGTGTCACGGAAGAAGGCGTCCTCGTGTTCCGAGGTCTTGACCTTTTCGCCCTTGGGCGGGTTGGCGGCCGAGAGGACCAGGGCACCGTGCAGCGACAGCGCCAGTGTCGTCGTGAAGAAGAAGCTCACGGCGATCATGTGCGCGGGATTGTAATGGAAGTGCAGATACTGGTAGCCGACGTTCGACACCCAGTCGAGGTGGCTGAAGATGCCGTAGGGGAAGCCGTGACCCCAGGCACCCATCAGCAGAGGCCGGAAGACGACCAGGGTCAGATAGGCAAAGATGGCGACGCTGAAGGCGAAGGGGACGTGCAGCCCCATGCCGAGCTTGCGGCTGATCTCGACCTGGCGGAGCGCCCAGCTGACGAAGGCGCCGATCGCGCAGATGGTGATCAGCTGCCAGAGCCCGCCCTCGGCCAAGGGCGCGAAGGCCAGCCCGTAGGAGAGATCGGGCGGGGCGATGCTGATCTGCCAGACGTTCCAGGTCGGCCCGAGCGCCGCCCCCCAGAGGATCAGAGCCGTGCCCAGAGCCGAGAAGAAGATCGTCGTGACCCCGAAGAATCCGACATAGAAGGGCCCGACCCAGAAATCGAAGAGATCTCCACCGATCAGGGTCCCGCCGCGTACGCGGTACTTTCGTTCAAAGTTCAACAAGGCCATTTTCTTAGCTCCGATCGGGAGGCCCGGACCAGCTCATCGCCCCGCCCCGGCACCACGTGACCGCGCGGTGCCGGGGCTCGGCGGTTCCGGCAACGGACCGGACCGACGGCTCGGCCCGGGTCCGCTGCCGCTGTCGCCAGCGACTAGGCGATGAAGCCCTGATGGGTCGGCTCGACCGACGCCACCGTGGTCATCGGCTCGATGCTGGTCCGCGGGCCATCCAGCCAGTTGAACCGATCCGTGCTGAGCAGGATGAAGTGGATCAGCAAGGCCAGGGTGAAGAGGAAGACCGCCAGGGCGACCAGCGTCCGCCGTGGGTCGAACAGCGTCCAAACGCGCCACATTTCCATCGGATTTCCTCCTTAGACCAGGAAGGGGAGGGTCTGGAGCGCAGTGTCCTGCACGCCGTTGAGGGCCGCCTGCCAACCGCCCTCTGGCGGCAGCCAGGGTCGCCACGCCCAGGCGAGGATGTGGGCGACCACGGCCACAGCCGTGAAGATGATGAAGCTCTGGACGAAGATCTTGTGGAACTCCTTCGCCTCGTCTTCCGTCAGGCCGGTGAGACCGCCCTGTTTTTCCATTTCCGCAGCCATATCGATTACTCCGGCTGTTGGCCTCGTCGGCCGTTACCGCGCAAAGCCCGCGCGGCAGGGGTGGTTCTGTCCGATGGCGGCGCCGGCACCCCAGCCCCTCCCCAGCGAACAGTCTTCGCGTCGCCTAGCGGGAGAACGCGAATGGGATGAAGGTGCTGGTCAGCGCCCTGGCCTCGCCGATCACCGAGCGGTTGCCGGCGAGCCCGGGCAAGGACGGCCGGCGGCTCCTCGGCATGAAGCGGATGGCAACGGCGACCAGGAGGAAGTAGGCGAAGCCCAAGAGGTAGATGAGCTTGAACTGCCTGGCCGTCGCCGAGCGAACGTCGATCGGGAGTTGGGTCATCGAAGCGCTAGCATTCGCCATGTCAGCCACCTGCTCTGTTGAAGGGCCGGACCCCGAGGTCCAGCGGACGACGCTCGACCGGCAGAGCCGCGACCGTCAGGGGAAAACGTGAAAGGATCGAACGGGGACGGGTGGTCATGCCACCGGCTCCGCCTCGCGGACGGCACCGAGGCTCCGCATCCGCGCCACCGTGACCCGGCCCTCGCCGGCGAGAAGCGCCTGGCGTTCGGCCGTGTCGCGCAACTGCTTGGCGGCCGAGATCCGGGTCAGCACGGGATAGTCGTCGACCAGCCGGTCGAGATGGGCCTTGGCCTCGTCGTCCCAGGGTATCTGCTCTTCCAGCCGGGTCGGCGTGGCCTCGACCTTGTCCATCTCGGAGGCCAGCGGCAGGATGTTGAAGAGCGCGTCGAACAGCGCGTTGCAGACTTCCTGGACGATGTAGGTGGCACCCGAATAGCCCATGAAGGGTGTGCCGGTGTGCCGGCGGATGATG
>SLRI01000230.1 GCA_007131045.1 Rhodospirillales bacterium | reverse complement strand
GATCACGACAGAATTGGCGGCGCATCGAGGCCGGCCCTTGCGCTTTTTGGTGCTCGATTTCGGCCGCGTCTCAGGCGTCGATTCCTCGGCTGTGGCCAGTTTCGTGCGGCTGATCGAGGCGTCCGTCGCCAAGGTGGTGTGCAGTGCCGGCAGCGGTGCGGTGCTGCAGCGGTTCAGCGATCTCGACCATGCGCTCGAGCATGCCGAGAACGCGCTCTTGGGTGTCGCGCCCGAGGCGCCGTTCGATACCCTGCCGCCGCCCAACGAGCTGGCCCTGGCCTTCCCGAATTCTGCCGTCCGGGCGCGCCTGCTCGGCTACACCACGCGCCTCGTTTGGCAGCCGGGCGAGGCCGTCTTCAGCCAGGGCGAGGCCGCCGATCGGATGTATTTTATCGAAAGCGGCCGGTTGAGCGCCTGGCTCACGCTGGCCGGCGGGGCCACGGTGCGGCTGCAAACGTCTTGCCGGGTACGGTGGTCGGCGAGGTCGGCTGCTATTTGGGCACGCCCCGCTCGGTGACGGTGATCGCCGAGAGTGCGGGCTCGGCGCATGCCGTCACCGCTGGCGACCTCGCCCGGATGCGCGCCGACGACAGCGAGCTCGCCGCCGATTTCCACGCCTTCATGGTCCGCATCGCCGCCGCCGCTTCGCCTATGTTGCGCGCTACCTCGAGCACCACGACCGTTGAGCGTCGAGCGGGGCCCGATCGCGACCGGGCTCACTGGAGCGCGGCGCTGTCGATCACCGTGGGATCGGCATAGAGGCAGGTCGTCGCGACGCCGACGTAATCGTCGAGCATCGGCTGGTCGAGCGTGCCGTGGGCGCGGATCTGGTCCTCGAGCATCTGGGTCAGGGGACCCTCGGGAAAGCGGGCGCGGTAGGGCTCGAACCAGGCCATGTAGTGGCGATCGTGGCCGCGCCAGTCGAGGAAGCCGAGATATTGCGGCTCGTCGGTGTAGGGTTCGACCACCGTCGGGTCGTCGATACCGCGGACGAGAAAGCGGATCATCTGATGCAGGTCGCGGCCGTCGCGGCTCTGCATGGCGTAGAGATCGTAGCCCTGCTGGGCGGCGATCTCGGCGATGACCACGAGCGAGCTGATCGCATGGCGCTGATAGAACAATGCATTGGCGCCGCGCGCCATTTCCAGCGGCAGGCTGCCATCGTCGCGCATCTGCTCGAGGGCGATGCGAAACCGGTCGATGCCGGTAAAGAAGAGCGCGTTGTCACCGGCCAGCGCGCCCCAGGCCATGGTGACGCTGTCGCGCAGATAGCGGTGGTTGTTGCGGCTCGAGGCGCGGGTCGGGTCACTCTGCCGCTCCGGGCCGCGCCAGCGCACCAGCCGGTCGAGCCAGCGACGGATCGTGGCCACCGTCTCGCGATCGACCGCCGGGTCGTCGGCCAAGAGGGCGAAATTGGCGATGATCGGCAGGAGCGTGCGATCGAGGTTGTAGAAGTGATTGACGGTGACCGGCTCGACCAGGCGGCTGAAGGCGCCCTCACGGGCGAAGCGCTCCAGGTTCAAGGCGATGGCGTCCCGGGCGGCGGGATCGTCTTCGGCGAGGTAGCGCGCACCCGCTTCGATCATGGTCAGCGCCAGCGTCTGCGCGACCTGCGCGTCGCTCGCGATGTTGCGTTGGACGCCGTGGGTCGGCCAGTTGGTGCGGGCAGCACCGCAGAGGCCGGCCCGGCGCTCTTCCGTCAAGGTCTGCAGCACCGCCCGGCGCGCCGCGCGGTCGGCGAGCACCAGCCCCGGCCGGCTGACCACGAATTGGCTCGGGGCGAGCTCGCTCGCCGGAATGGGCAGCACCGCCGTCGCATCGCCGTTCGTCGTGGCAGCGGCCGGCAGGTGCGCCGCGGCGAAAGCCGCGAGCGAGGCCAGCACCAGCATCCGCGCGGAGCTCGGCCAACCGCTCCCGGCCCGCCCGATCGTCCGCGGCTTCGTCTTCGGCTTCATCGATCTTTTATCTTCGTCCGCTCGTTGCGGCAGACGTAGTTGCGGTGGCCGAGGATCTCCAGCATTACGGTAGGACACGGCAGACCTTTCAGCGGCGGGCGCGGCTGGCCGGTCGGCTGAAGCGGTGCAGGCGGCTGCCCGCGGCATTCAGGGTCATGACGTTGGTCTCGACGAGGCCCAAGGCAGCCATCGCGGCGGCCGGATCGTTCGTGGCACCGTGCGAGAAGAGTGGAAGGCCGCCGCCGAAGACGACGGGCTCGATGGTTATGTCGGCGGCATCGATCAGGCCGCGCGCGGCGAACCAGTCGTGCACCTGGACACCACCGAGGATACCGCAACGCGCGGGCGGGTGAACTGGTTGCAGCGCGGCCAGGATCGTCTCGAACGCCACCCGCTCGGGATCGACCCAGAGCCGGCGCGGGTGCTGCCAGAGAGGGGTACGAAAGCTGCGCGAAAAGACGACGCGCCGACGGTCGGGACGCCACGCCTCGACGTGGGTCGAGCGGCCCATGAAGGACCAATCCAATGCGCTGACACTCTCGGCGAAGAGCAGCTGCTCTTCGGGGGAAGCCCACTCGCGCGGCGGCTCGCCCCGAGGCCCGGTAATGAAGCCGTCCCGGCTGGCGACCGCGATGAGGGTAAAGCTCGCCCGCGCCGTCGACATGCGTGACGGCTAGCACGCGGCGTTCCGGCCGCCAATCCCCCTCATCGACAACGGTTCAGCGAAAAATGGCCGAAGCGGTCGCGATGATGAGGGTCCAGAGCAGCAGGCTGGCAGCCAGCACGAGCAGCTGTGGCTGTGCCGATGCACCACGCTCGTCGCCTATCGGTACCCTTCGTCGCAGCGGGCGCTTGAACCCGGTCGCCGCCTGTACCGTCGAAGCCGCAAATCCGTCCTGATCCTGCATGTCGGTGCTCGCCTCTGTCCACTGCGATCAGTTTTTTTTTCGAGTTTGATGAACAAATAATAACGAAAGACGCGAGGCTGCGCAAGGGCCGGCAACCCGTTGGCGAATCCCATTCGCGTAATTCATCACCTCGAGCTGATGGTCCAGCACCTCGAGGTGATCGCCCCCAGCGCCTCGAGGTGATCGCGCAGCGTAGCAGACCGCCGGTCGCCGAGCCCCGACGTGGTGATCGAGGCGGGCGGGCCGCTGGTCCGTCCCCCAGCTCCCGGCTAGCCGCGGCGCCGTTCGTCCTCTACATCTCTCGCCATGTCCGATGCCCTGCCCAAGACTGCTGCCGGCGCCGCGCCCATGATGCCGCCAGGCGGCGAATTGCCGCCCCATCTGCGTGGTCTCAATCCCGAGCAGCTGGCCGCCGTCACCGCTGCCGATGGCCCACTCCTGGTGCTCGCCGGGGCCGGAACCGGCAAGACCCGCGTGCTCACCACGCGCCTCGCCCACCTGTTGATGACCGGCCGCGCCCGGCCGCACGAGGTGCTGGCGGTCACCTTCACCAACAAGGCCGCCCGGGAGATGGTCGAGCGCGTCGAGCATCTCATGGGCCGCTCTTGTGCCGGGCTCTGGCTCGGCACGTTCCACAGCATCGGCCTGCGGATGCTCCGCGCCCACGGCGAGCTGGTCGAGCTCCAGGCCAACTTCACCATTCTCGACACCGACGACCAGCTGCGGCTCTTGAAGCAGGTGCTCCAGGCGGCCGAGCTCGACGACAAGCGCTGGGCGCCGCGCGCGCTGCTGGGGCTCGTCCAGCGCTGGAAGGATCGCGGCTACCGCCCCGAGGAGGTGCCCGCCAGCGAGGTCGGCGACTTCGCCGCCGGCCGTTCGCTCCAGCTCTACAAGGCCTACCAGCAGCGCCTGGTGACCCTGAACGCCTGCGATTTCGGCGACCTCTTGCTGCACCCGTTGACCATCCTGCGCACCGCGCCCGACATCCTCGCCCGCTATCAGACCCGCTTTCGCGCGATCCTCGTCGACGAGTACCAGGACACCAACGTCGCCCAGTATCTCCTGCTCCGATTGCTGGCGCAGACCCACAAGAACATCACCTGCGTCGGCGACGACGACCAGTCGATCTATTCGTGGCGGGGTGCAGAGGTCGGCAATATCCTGCGGTTCGAGCAGGATTTTCCGGGGGCAGGGGTGATCCGCCTCGAGCGCAACTACCGGTCCACGGGCGCGATCCTGGGCACCGCTTCGGGCCTCATCGCCAAGAACACGGCCAGGCACGGCAAGACGCTCTGGACCGAGGACGAGCCCGGCGTACCGGTCAGGATCGCCGGGCTCTGGGACGAGCAGGAGGAGGCCCGCTACATCGGCGACGAGATCGAAGCCCGGCAGCGGGCCGGATCCAGCCTCGCCCAGATGGCGGTCCTGGTCCGCGCCGGCTTTCAGACCCGTGCCTTCGAGGAGCGCTTCATCCAGCTGGGGCTGCCCTACCGCGTGGTCGGCGGCCCGCGCTTTTACGAGCGCGCCGAGATCCGCGATGCGGTGGCCTATCTCAGGCTGGTGGCCCAGCCCGCCGACGACCTGGCGTTCGAGCGGATCGTCAATTTGCCCCGGCGCGGGATCGGCGATGCCGCGATCAAGACACTGCACGGTGTCGCCCGCTCGGCCGAGCTGCCGCTCACCCGGGTCGCCCGGCAAATGCTGGAGACCGACGAGCTCGCGACCCGCACGCGCAATGCCTTGGCGGCATTCCTTGCGATGCTGGACAACTGGCGCCGTGCGCTCGCTGAGCTGCCGCCCCGTGATCTCGCCGAGCGGATCCTGGACGAGAGCGGCTATACGGCGATGTGGCAGAACGACAAGTCGGCCGATGCTCCGGGCCGGCTCGACAACCTTAAGGAGCTGGTCAAGGCGATCGAGGAGTTCGAAACGATCGGCGCCTTTCTCGAGCATGTCAGCCTGGTGATGGACGCGGTCGGCGAGAGGGGTGCCGATCTGGTCTCGGTGATGACGCTGCACGGCGCCAAGGGGCTCGAGTTCGACCACGTCTTTCTCGCCGGCTGGGAGGAGGGGCTCTTTCCCAACCAGCGGGCGCTGGACGAAGGCGGGGCCAAGTCGCTGGAGGAGGAGCGCCGGCTCGCCTATGTCGGGATCACCCGGGCGCGCCAATGCTGCACCATCAGCTTCGCCTCCAACCGGCGCATCTATAACCAATGGTCGAGCTCGGTGCCGTCGCGGTTCATCGCCGAATTGCCGCCGGCCCACATCGAGCACCTGCATCGCAATCCCGCAATGCGTCCCGACACCGACGCTTTCGCGGACGAACTCTTCGGCCAGCCCCGGGTGGCGAAGTTCCGCAGCCGCCGGGCCGAGCTCGGCAAGGTGATCGAGGGGAAGGCCGAGATCCTGAAGACACCGCCCCGGCCGAGCGCGGTGTTCAGCGCCGGCGATCGCATCTTCCACCAGAAGTTCGGTTACGGCCGGATCACCGCGGTCGACGGCAACAAGCTGGAGATCGCCTTTGACAAGGCGGGAACGAAGAAGGTCATCGACAGCTTCGTCGAGGCGGCCGGATGATCGCCCACGGCGGCCCGCCACTGCCGGCGGGTAACGATCCGGACGGGCTCTGGCAGGTCACCTTCTCCTTGAACGAAGTGCCGCCGCCGGCACTCCTGGAGGCGCTGGAAGCGCAAGCACTCTCGGCCTCGATTTTCGCCGCCGAGGTCGACGAGGAGGACGACCCGGTGCGCTGGCGGGTGGACCTCTTGTACAAGGCGCGCCCGGTGACGGCAGCGCTCGAAGCCGAACTCGCCGCGCTCCTTGCCGAGCACGGCCGCAGGCTGGCCGATACGCCGGAGGTCAACTGGCTGCCGCACCAGGACTGGCTCGAGGCGGTTCGCATGGTCCGCCAGCCGCTCCGAGTCGGGCGCTTCTACATTCACGGCGAAGACGACCCGCTGCCGGCACGGCCACGGCTGGTGGCGGTGCAGATCGAGGCCGGGCTCGCCTTCGGCTCCGGCGAGCACCAGACGACGGCCGCCTGTCTCGAAGCCTTCGATGCGCTGCTGCGCCGCCGGCGCTTCCCGCGTGTGCTCGACATGGGCTGCGGATCGGCCATCCTCGCCATCGCCGCCGCCAAGGCCGACGGTCAATGCCGGGCGCTGGCGGTCGACAACGACCCGCTGGCGGTCCGGGTCGCGCTGGACAACACCAAGCGCAACCACGTGGCCCTGCGGGTCCGCACCCTGGTCGGCGACGGCTATCTCGATCAGGCGGTGCGCCGGGCCGGGCCGTTCGACCTGATCTTCGCCAATATCCTGGCCGATCCGCTGATCGCCATGGCGGCCGATCTGCGGCGGCATCTGGCCCCGGGCGGGGTGGCGGTGCTCTCCGGGCTGCTCGATCGGCAAGCGGCAGCGGTCCTCGCCGCCCACCGCGCCCAGGGCCTGCGCGAGATCGCCAGGGTCGAGCGCCAGCCCTGGGTGGCGCTGGTCCTGCGTCGCCTCCGCCCGCCACCGGCCGGCCCCCGTCGCTGAGCGCCCAGCCGGTCGATCGCCCATTCGGTGATGACGGCGCT
Organism: Rhodospirillales bacterium; assembly: GCA_007131045.1. Taxonomy (GTDB): domain Bacteria; phylum Pseudomonadota; class Alphaproteobacteria; order Geminicoccales; family Geminicoccaceae; genus SLRI01. The sequence continues at coordinate 126 of SLRI01000230.1, read as the reverse complement.
GTTCCAGCTTAGGAGGTGACCAGTCGCAGTAAATACTAAAACCAACAATTGAATATACCGTACGCTGTCGATAATTGTGTTGACGTTGGGCTGCGCCGAAAGAATTGTAAAGAAATCCGACAGAGG
>SLRI01000402.1 GCA_007131045.1 Rhodospirillales bacterium | reverse complement strand
GTACGGCTTTTCAGCTGGGCTTTCGACGGAACCCCGGCAGGATTGCCCCGATGATCGCGAGCGCTTCGTCGATCGCCTCATCCGCGAGATCGAGATGGGTGACGAAGCGCAGCCGCGACGGCCCCATGGCGAGAAAGCGCAGGCCCTGCGCGGCTGCCGCCTCGACCAGCTCGGCAGCGGCGATGCCCCTGAGTTCGGCGACGACGATATTGGTCGCCACCCGGTCGGGGTCGATCTCGAAGACGTCGTGGCGGGCGAGGCCCCGGGCCAATGCCTGGGCGCGCTCGTGGTCCACGGCCAGCCGCTCGCGGTGGTGCTCGAGGCCGAAGCGGGCGGCGGCCGCGATCACGCCGACCTGGCGCATCGCCCCGCCGAACAGGCCGCGAAAGCGCCGGGCCTTCGAGACCAGCTCGGCGGAGCCGGCCAGCGCCGAGCCGATCGGCGCGCCCAGGCCCTTGGAGTAACAGACGCTGACCGTATCGAAGGGGGCGGCGGTGGCGGCCGGCGGCAGGCCCAGGGCCACCGCGGCGTTCCACAGCCGTGCGCCGTCGAGATGCAGGGCCAGGCCGGCCTCCCGACCGGCGGCGGCGACAGCCTCCAGCCCGGCCATCGGCCAGACCGTGCCGCCGCCGGCGTTGTGGGTGTTCTCGACGGCGAGCAGCCGCGACGGCGGGTACATGCCCAAGGCCGCGAGCCGGGCGGGCCGGGCTCTGGCGCCGATGTCGTCCGGGCCGAACAGGCCGCCGGCACCCGGGATCGGGTTGAGGGTGACCCCGGAGAGCAGCGCGTAGCCGCCGCGCTCGTAGAGCGCGATGTGCGAGGCTTCGTGCAGCAGCACCTCGTCGCCGGGCTCGGTCTGGCAGCGAATAGCGAGCTGGTTGCCCATGGTGCCCGAGGGGACGAAGAGGGCGGCCTCCTTGCCCAGGAGCTCCGCGGTGCGGGCCTCGAGGTCGCGGACGGTCGGGTCCTCGCCGTAGACGTCGTCGCCGACCTCGGCCTCGGCCATGGCCCGGCGCATCGCCGGGGTCGGCCGGGTCAGCGTGTCGCTTCGCAGATCGATGACGGGCAAGGGGGTCTGCCTTTCGTTGGCGTATGCGGGCGTTGGCGTATTCGGGCGCTGGCGTGTCGCGTTCAGCGGCGGAGCAGGCCGCCGAGGCCTTCGAGCAGCCGCTGCGCCGGATCGTCAGAGGGTTCGGTGGTGTCCGGCGGCTCTCCTCTCGGGTCAGCCTCCTCGCCCGGCCCTGGCGGCGTTCGGGTGCCGCCGAAGAGGCCGCCCAGGCCTTCCAGGAGACCGCCCACCCCGCCGAGCAGCGTGCCGAGCGGGGTGTCGGGGTCGATGCCCAGCGCGTCTCGGAGGTCCTCGACCAGCTCCGGGTCGCCGGCGATCCGGCGGACGGCATCGGCCAGCATCGCCGGATCGCTGATGTCACCCGAGAGCGCGGTGCCGAGATCGAGGCGGATGGCGGGATCGGCCCAGGGCCCCTGGACCAAGAGCGGCACCCCGGCCTGAAAGGCGGCCTCGGCCGCGGCGTCCTGGCCTTCGAGGGTGGTGGCGACGCGTGGCAGCAGACGGTAGGCGAGGGTCTGGTTGCCGAGATCGACGCTGCCGCGGCCCTCGACCCGGAGCAGCGGCGCGCGCAAGCTCAAGTCGTCGTTCTGCAGCACGCCTCTTTCGATCGTGAAGCTGCCGCCGGCCTCGGCGAAGTCGGTCTGCCGCGGCTCGGCTGCCGCACTCTGGGCGCCCAAGGTCATCACCTGGCGCATGGTAGCACCTATATTGATGCCGAGGATCGCACCGTCGCGGGCGAGGATCCGGCCCTCGCCGTCGAGGCCGCGGATCAGCGCGTCGACGCTCGTCCCGCGGCTCTCGATCGAAAAGGCCAGATTGCCGGTGCCGGCGAAGCGGTCGATGTCGGCCACGGCATCGAGCAGCGGCTGCAGCTGGACGCCGCTCGCCTCGGCCGTGGCGGCGAGGCCGGTGACCGCGCCGTTGGTCAAGGTGACATTGCCGGTGAGCCGGCCGTCGTAGAGCTCGAGGGCGGTGATCTCGATCCGGGTCGCCGCGGCATCGGCGGTGAGCGTGGCGGCACCCTGGCCGAGCCGGAGCTCGTCGGCGGCGAGGCTGGCGAAGGTGAGATCGACCGCGAGATCGAGCGGCAGCGGCAGCGGCAGCGCCAAGGGCTCGTCCGGCCACCCCCCGGCCGCGCCCGGGGCGTTGTCGGGGGCGTTGTCGGGAGCCGGGTTGTCGTCAGCCGGCTCGTTCGAGTTTCGGCCTTCGCCATCCAGGTAGGGACGCAGGTCGAGGTCGCCGAGGGCGAGCGAACCCGTGAGCCGCGGGCGCTCGGCGAAGGCGAGCTCGAGCTCGCCCAAAAAGCGCAGGTCGTCGAGCTCGACGGTCAGTGCCCGGAGTGCGAGGCCGGTGGGGGTGGCGGCCAGATCGACGGTCAGGTTGACGGCCTCGAGCCGGCCCTCGGGCAGGTCGAGCGGCTGGCCGAGCCAGTCGAGCAGCTGGCGTGGCGCCGCATCGGCGGTGACGGCGAGAACCGCGCTGCCGGCCGGGTCCGCCTCGCCGTCGGCGGCGATGCCGAGGCCGGGGGCGGCGACGTCGAGGGTGAGCGAGCTCGGCTCGCCCGCGAGCAGGCCGTCGAGGTCGCCGATCACCGCATTGAGCGTGGCGCGCTCGCCGCCGCTGGTGACGCTGCCGTCGAGATTGAGGACGGCGCTGTCCGGCTCACCCCGCGCCCAGAGTTCGAGCTCGCTGAAGGTGCGCGCTTCGCCGGTGGCGTGGTCGTAGACGGTGACGGCGCCGTCGCTGAGGCGGATCTCACCGATCCGCAGCGTCGGCAAGTCGCCGGCCGGCGCATCGCCGGGGCTGGGGCCGGTGTCGCGGCCGGCCGTGGTGTTGTCGCCGGCTCCGCCGAACTGCCAGCTCGGCGTGCCGTCGGCATGCGTTTCGAGTGCCAGGACCGGCCGCTCGAGCAGCAGCCGCTCGACGACGACCGTGCCGCCGAGATAGGCCAGGGCGTCGACCTCGAGGTCGAGCCGCTCGATCCGGGCGAGGGTGGGCTCGCGCGCCCAGTCCGGGTTGGCGACGTGGATGTCTCTCAAGGTCAAGGCGAACGGCCGCCAGGGGCGCAGCTCGAGCGGGCCCTCGATCCGCACCTCGCGCTCGAGCTCGGCCGAGAGGCGCTGTTCGAGCTCGGCCCTGATCATGTCGCGCGGCAGGACGAACGGCAGCGCCACGGCCGTGCCCACGAGCAGGACGACGAGGAGGAGCAGGCCCAGGAGGAGCTTTTTCATCGATCAAATCTCTCAGGCGGCGCGCTTTTGCTGCTTCAGCATGGGAACCTCGGTGCTGGTGATGGTCTCCTGCTCCAGCAGGATTTCGGCGCCCTTGTCGAGGTCGTCGCGCCGTTCCTCGAGGATCGCCACGGCCTGCTCGAACGCCTCCTCGACCAGCTGGCGGATGGCGAGGTCGATCTCACGCGCCGTCTCCTCGCTGTAGTTGCGCGGCCTCGCCACCGGCATGCCGTTCTCGCCGAGGAACGATTGGCGCTGCGGGTCGTAGACCACCTGATGCGTTGCCGCGTCCATGCCGTAGCGGGTCACCATGTGGCGCGCAATGTCGCTGATCTTGTCGAGGTCGTCGGCGGCCCCGGTCGAGATCTCGCCGAAGACGACCTGCTCGGCGGCCCGCCCGCCCATCAAGACCGCCATCTTCTCCTTCAGCTCTTGCGTCGTCATCAAGAAGCGCTCCTCCTCGGGCCTTTGGATCGTATAGCCCAGAGCGCCGATGCCGCGCGGGATGATCGAGACCTTGTGCACCGGGTCGGTCGTCGGCAGCGTGGCCGCGACCAGGGCGTGGCCCATCTCGTGATAGGCCACCACCTTGCGCTCCTTGGGGTGGAGGATGCGCGAGCGCTTCTCGAGCCCGGCGATGATCCGCTCGATGGCGTTGTTGAAGTCGTCCATGGTCACCGAATCGGCCTTGCGGCGGGTGGCGAGCAGTGCTGCCTCGTTGACCAGGTTGGCGAGATCGGCGCCGGAGAAGCCCGGGGTGAGGGCCGCCACCTGCTCGAGCTTCACGTCGTGGCCGAGCTTTCGGATTTTCTTGATGTGCACCTTCAAGATCTGCAGCCGGCCCGCCTTGTCCGGGCGGTCGACCAGGACCTGGCGGTCGAAGCGGCCGGCGCGCAGCAGCGCCGGGTCGAGGATTTCCGGGCGGTTGGTGGCACCCAAGAGGACGATGCCCTCCGACGGATCGAAACCGTCGAGCTCGGCCAAGAGCTGGTTGAGGGTCTGCTCCTTCTCGTCGTGGCCGCCGCCGCCCATCTGGCCGGCCGAACGGGCCCGGCCCAAGGCATCGAGCTCGTCGATGAAGATGATGCAGGGCTTGGACTTGCCGGCCTGCTCGAACAGGTCGCGGACCCGGGCCGCCCCCACGCCCACGAACATCTCGACGAATTCCGAGCCCGAGATCGAGAAGAACGGCACCCCCGCCTCGCCGGCGACCGCCCGGGCCAAGAGCGTCTTGCCGGTGCCGGGCGGGCCGACCAAGAGGATGCCCTTGGGGATGCGCGCCCCGAGCCGGCCATAGGTGTCGGGATCCTTGAGGAAATTGACGATCTCCAAGAGCTCGTCCTTGGCCTCGTCGACCCCGGCGACGTCGGCGAAGCTGACCTTGGTGTCCTTCTCGACATAGATCTTGGCCTTGGACTTGCCGACCTGCATCAGCCCGCCGAAGCCCTGCTTCTCGGCGAAGCGGCGGATCATGAAGAACCAGAAGCCGATGATCAGCGCGATCGGGATCAGCCAGGAGAGCAGGTCGCGAAAGAACGTCGCCTCGATCTCGCCGGCGAAGCGGACGTCCTGGTCACGCAGCCACTCCGCCATGTCCATCTCGACGCGGGTGGTGCGGAAATGCGTGGCCCCGGTCTCGGTCGGCTCGCGCAACCGCCCCTGCACGTAGTTTTCCGAGACCCGGAGCTCCTCGATCGCCCCCTGCTCGACCAGCGCCTCGAACTCGCTGTAGGGGATGGTCTCGATCTGCTGCTGGGCCGCCCACCAGCTCTGGAAGATCAACAGCAGCATGAAGGCGATCAGCACGTAGCTCAGGTTGATCTGCTGCTTTTTGTCCATGTCCATGACCGTCCCCCGCTCGCCCGCCGCTTGCCATTCGCCTGAGATAAGCACTACGAGCGGCGAACAACCAGGGAGAGGACGACATGTCGACGAGGCTTTTCGATCTGACCGGCAGGCGGGCGCTGATCACGGGCTCGAGCCAGGGGATCGGCTTCGCCCTGGCCGAGGGTCTGGCAGCGGCCGGAGCCGCCGTGGTCCTGAACGGCCGCGATGCCGAAAGGCTCGAGGCGGCGCGCGGCCGCCTGCCCGGTGCCGCGACGGCGATCTTCGACGTCACCGACCCCGCAGCCAGCGAGGCCGCAATCGCCACACTCGAGGCCGAGGAAGGGCCGATCGACATCCTGGTCAACAATGCCGGCATCCAGCGCCGCGCCCCGCTGCACGAGTTTCCGGTCGAGACCTGGCGCGAGGTGATGGCGACCAACCTCGATGCGGTGTTCTTCGTCGGCCAGGCCGTCGCCAAGCGCATGATCGAGCGCAAGCGCGGCAAGATCATCAACATCTGCTCGCTGATGAGCGAGGCCGGGCGGCAGACCGTCGCCCCCTACACGGCGGCCAAGGGTGCTGTGAAGCAGCTCACCAAGGGGATGTGCGCCGACTGGGCCCGCTTTGGTCTGCAGATCAACGGCATCGGCCCGGGCTACTTCGCCACACCCCTGAACAAGGCGCTGGTCGAGGACCCGGACTTCAACGCCTGGGTCGAAAAACGAACCCCCGCCGGCCGCTGGGGCGAGGTCGAGGAACTCCAAGGCGCCTGTATCTTCCTCGCATCCGACGCCTCCAGCTTCGTCAACGGCCAGATCATCTACGTCGACGGCGGCATGCTGGCAGTGCTGTAGGCGAGGATGGCCGAGAGAAGAAAAGAGCGGGGGAAATGATCTCCCCCGCGCCCCCTCGGGACTTTGGCAGTGGTGGCACGGGGTCGCCGAGAGCGCGATGATCAGCCTCCGAGCTCGCACCCTTCAACCGTCGAAGGCGTGGACGGTTAATTCGGGGGACACATTACGCAATTAACGATTGGCGTATCTAAGTATGACTGAACGGGGCCCTGATCCAGGACTTGACGACCCATCCACCAACCCAAAGTAACGGTGGGGCCTGGGGAGGCTAGCCTCTCCAGATTCCTCTTCCCTTGGCCGACCTTCTCCAGGCGTCGCGCGGCTTTGCGTCACCATATCGGACCATCGACAAAAGGTAGTATCGATACTACCTTGCTTTCTGGAGGTGCCGACCATGCCGACCACGCTCACCAGTCGCGAGTTCAACCGCAACCCGAGTGCGGCCAAGAAGGCGGCCGAGAAGGGGCCGGTGATCATCACCGATCGCGGCCGGCCGCGCTTCGTCTTGGTCGATTACGAAGCCTTTTCGGCCTTGGAGGCAGCGCCGAAGCCGAAGCGGACGCTCTATGACGCGCTGAACCATCCGGAGT
>SLRI01000299.1 GCA_007131045.1 Rhodospirillales bacterium | reverse complement strand
GCGGCGATCCAGCATCGACCGCGTAGAGAAGCGAGTGACCAGCAGGAGCGAGCCACCCCAACGTAGGAGAAAAAAGAAGCGGAGCAGCTTGACACCAACGACCCCAATCAGAGAAGGCTCTCAGGGCTTGCCGCGGGCGGCGCGCCAGAGATAGTTGATCAGCCAAATGGGGACAACGATCACCGCACCGATGAAGATGTACGTGAGCGCCCACTGCACCCAGCCCGTGGCATCGCCCAACATCGTCGCTACCTTATCGCGTGCCCAGTAGAGCAGCTCGAGCGGGTCGGTGTTGAAATAGGCCAGGATCAGACCGACGCAGAGCGAGGCGATCACGAGCTTGACGACGGTGCCGGTGGTGATCCTGGGCAGGTTCATGGCACGCTATCGGCCGCGACGGGCTTCGCTGATCTTCCGATCGGTGTTCCACTGCGAAAGCGCGTAGACGGCCCAAAGGGCTGCCGGTATCCAGCCGATCAGCGTCAGCTGCAGGATCAGGCAGATGATGCCGGCAATGGGCCGGCCGATGGTAAAGAAGACGACGAACGGCAGGAAGATGGCGAGCAAGAGACGCATGACGGGTCGATCGGCTTTCCGCTGGGCGTGGCGATGGACTCCCTATAGGCAGGGCACGGGACACGTGCAAGACGAGGGGACGGCATGACCCCGCGCCGCCCGCCTCTGGAGTTGTTGCTGGTCCACGCCGAGGGTGAGATCGGCAAGGTGATCATGGGCGGTGCGCCCGAACTGCCAGGCTCGAGCGTCACCGACAAGCTCGTCCATCTCAACGAGGTGGACGACAGCCTGCGCCGCTATTGCACACTCGAGCCGCGTGGCATGGCGCAGGCCTCGGTCAATCTCCTGTTGCCGCCGACAGTGCCCGAGGCGGCTGCCGGCTTCATCGTGATGCAGCCCGACCAGTGTCACGCGATGTCCGGCTCGAACGCGATCTGCGTGGCGACGGCCCTGCTGGAGAGCGGTCGGGTGGCGATGCGGGAGCCCCAGACACGCCTCGTGCTCGAGACCGCAGCCGGGCTGGTCCCGGTCGCCGCGACTTGTGCGAACGGCCGCTGCATCGAGGTTGCGCTCGAGATGCCCTGGAGCTTCGTCGTCGCCGACCGGCTGGTTCTCGCGGTCGACGGGATCGGCGAGGTCGAGGCCGCGATCGCCTTCGGTGGCGTCTTCTACCTCTTGGTCGAAGCGGCCCCCCTCGGCCTCGAGATCACGCCCGAGAACGCCCGGCACCTCGTCGACCGCGGCATGACGATCCTGAACGCCGCGCAGCGGCAGTGGCAACCCGCCCACCCGGAACGTGCAGGAGTTCACGGGCTCGCCTATCTGATGTTCATGGCTGCCGACGCCACCAACGCCACGATCATGCCGCCCGGCCGGGTGGACCGTTCGCCCTGCGGCACCGGCAGCTCGGCTCGGCTCGCCCTCCTGCACGCCCGTGGTGAAGCCGAGGTCGGGGCCGAGGCGGTCTTCCGCTCGATCATCGCGAGCCGCTTTCGAGCGGAAATCACGTCGGTGGGCGAGGTCGCGGGCCTGCCGGCGATCCGGCCCCGGATCAGCGGCCGCGGCTTCGTCTTCGGCCGGGAGATGCTTTTTGCTCTAGACGACGAGCCGTTTCCCGCCGGCCACGCCATGGCCGACACCTATGGTCCAGGTGTCCGCAGGTGACGCTCGAGCCCATCGCCCTTTACGTCCACTGGCCGTTCTGTCGCGCCAAATGCCCTTACTGCGACTTCAACAGCCACGTGCGCCCGGTGGTCGATCAGGAGCGCTGGCGCCGCGCGCTGATCGCCGAACTCGACCATTTCGCGGCCGAAGTCGGGCCGCGACGTCTGACCTCGATCTTTTTCGGCGGCGGCACGCCGTCCTTGATGCCGGCTTCGACCGTGGCCGCGGTCATCGACCGCGCCGTCCGCCACTTTCCGGCCGATCCCGAGATCGAGATCACCCTCGAGGCCAACCCGACCTCGGTCGAGGCCGAGCGTTTCCGCGGCTACCGCGCTGCCGGCGTCAACCGCGTGTCGCTCGGCGTTCAGGCACTCGACGATCCCGCGCTTCGTGCCCTTGGCCGCGAGCACGACGTGGCCGAGGCGCTAGAGGCGCTCGAGCTCGCCGCGGCCACCTTTCCCCGCTTTTCGCTCGACCTGATCTATGCCCGCCCCGGCCAGACGGCGGCGGCCTGGGAAATCGAGCTCGGCCGGGCGCTGACACTCGCGGGTGACCACCTCTCGCTCTACCAGCTGACCATCGAGCCCGGCACGGTCTTTCACGCCCGCGCCCGGGCCGGCACGCTCAAGCCCATGCCGGACCAGCGCCAGGCACGGCTGTTCGAGCTGACCCGGGCGCTGACCTCTGCCGCCGGGTTCGATGCCTACGAGATCTCCAACCACGCGCGCCCCGGCGGCGAATGCCGGCACAATCTCACCTATTGGCGCTATGCGCCCTATATCGGCATCGGCCCCGGCGCTTTCGGTCGCTTGCCGGGCGGGGCAGGGCGCCTCGGCACCGCGACCCGACGCCAGCCCGAGGCTTGGCTCGAAGCGGTCGAGGGGCAGGGCCACGGCGAGCTCGATCGCGAACGGCTCAGCCGGTCGGAACTAGTGATCGAGGCCTTGTTGACCGGGCTCCGGCTGGCCGAGGGGGTGCCGACGGTACGGCTGGCCGCACTCGATCCGGACTGGCGGCGGATCATCGACGAGCGGGCGCTGTGGCACCTGGTCCAGGCCGGCTGGCTGGAGGCGGATCCGTCCTGCTTGCGGCTCACCGACCGCGGCCGCCTCTATCTCGATGCCGTGCTGCGCGACCTCGTGCTGGTCCCTGCCGGCTGAGCAGCGCCGGCCGGCTCAGCGGTGATAGGGATGGCCGGCGAGAATGGTGCCGGCGCGGTAGAGCTGCTCGGCCAGGAGCAGGCGGACCAGCATGTGCGGCCAGGTCAGCCGGCCGAGGGCGAGCCGCCAGTCGGCGCGCTTCAGCAAGGCCTCGTCGAGGCCGTCGGCGCCGCCGATCAGCCAAGTGACATGGCAGCCGGCATCGCGCCAACCGGCGAGCCGCGCTGCCAGGTCCGCGCTGGTCGCGAGCTCACCGCGCTCGTCGAGGGCGACCAGGGTATCTCCCGGGGGGATGGCACGGGCGAGACGGTCGGCCTCGCTCTCGCCCTTGCGCGGCACCAGTTCGTGCAGATCGACCCGCCACGGGCAGCGCTGCAAGTAGCTCCGGATCAGCCGTTCGAGATCGAGATCGCGGTTGCGGCCGATGGCGAGGATCGTGAGCCGCAACGGGCGCAGTCAGGCGTCGTCGCTGCCGCCTGGAGCCGTGCTCGGCTCGGGGCTGCGCACCGCACCGCGCTCGGGCGGCGGGGCCATCTGCCAGAGCCGCTCGATATCATAAAAAGAACGGGTCTCGGCACGGAAGAGATGCACGATCACCTCGCCGGCGTCGATCAGCACCCAGGCGCTGTCGCCGAGCCCCTCCGCCCGAATGTCGTCGCGCCCGGCGGCCTTCAGCCGCTCGATCAGCTTTTCGGCCATCGACGCCAAATGTCGCTGCGACGTGCCGGTCGCCACCACCATGTGGTCGGCCATGGTGGTCTTGCCGGCGAGGTCGATGACCACGGGCTCGAGCGCCTTGTCGTCCTCTAGCGAGGCGAGGACGAGTGGCAGGATCGCCGGTGCCTGATCCGGCTGTTGGGCCAACGCGGTTATGGTCGAGTCTCCTGATGCTGCACGTGGGAGCGGCCCGCGCGAATGGCGGTGCTGGATGCCGGATGGGGTGGCAGATGAATGTAGGTCCAGGCCGGCGTCGCCTTGTCCTTCAACGAATGAGCCGCCGTCTCGGCGATGCGGGCCCGGGCGTATCGACGGCCGGCCTTACTCGCCACGGCTCCCTTAGAATAGGGGCTTCGATCGAATACGGCAATCGGAGCGAGCGCGAAGATGCGCTCCCAGTGCTGCCATTCGGGCAATTGCAGCAGGTTGTCGGCACCGATCAGCCAGATGAAGCGCTGCCCCGGCATCACCGTCAGCCGCTGCAACGTCTCGGCGGTGTAGGTTGTCTGGAGCCGGGCCTCGAGATCGCTCACCCGGATGCGCGGATGGCGGGCGACGCGCTCGGCACCGGCGAAGCGTTCGGCGAACGGCGCCATGCCGGCTCGGGGCTTCAGCGGGTTCTGTGGCGAGACCAGCCACCAGACCTCGTCCAATGCCAGCCGCTTGATCGCCTCGAGGCTGATGTAGCGGTGCCCATCATGCGCCGGGTTGAACGAGCCGCCCAGGAGACCCACCGCCCGCTGCGTCGGCCGCGCGACCATTTCGGGCTGCGGCAGGCGCCGAAAAAGCGGCGGGCCGCGCCTCGGACCGAGCGGCGGAGCCGAAAAGAGGCGCAAGGCGCTCAACCCGGCCGGGTCTGGCCGGTGCCGCGCACCACGTATTTGAAGCTCGTCAGTTGCTCGACGCCGACCGGGCCTCTGGCATGCATGCGCCCGGTCGAGATGCCGATCTCCGCCCCCATGCCGAACTCGCCGCCATCGGCGAACTGGGTCGAGGCGTTGTGCATGACGATTGCGCTGTCGACCCGTTCGAGAAACGCCGCAGCCGCCGTCTCGTCAGCCGTCACGATGCTGTCGGTGTGGTGCGAGCCGTAGGCCTCGATATGGGCGATCGCCTGCTCGAGCCCGTCGACCAGCTTGATCGCGAGGATGGCGTCCAGGTATTCGGTGCGCCAATCCGCTTCCTCGGCCGCCACGACCCGCGAATCGAGCGCTCGAACGCCCGGATCGCCGCGCACCTCGCAGCCGGCGGTGACGAGATCGTCGATGATGGGCGGCAGCAGCGTTTGGGCCACCGCGCTGTCGCAGAGGAGCGTCTCCATCGCGCCGCAAATGCCCGTACGCCGCATCTTGGCGTTGACGGCGATCGCCCGTGCCATGGCGGGCTCGGCGGCGGCGTGCAGGTAGACGTGGCAGAGCCCGTCCAGATGCGCGAACACCGGCATCCGGGCCTCGGCCTGGACCCGCTCGATGAGCGACCGGCCACCGCGCGGCACGATCACGTCGATATGCTCGGCCATCGCCAGCATGTGGCCGACAGCCGCCCGGTCGGCGGTCGGCACGAGTTGGATCGCATCGACCGGCAGCCCAGCGGTCTCCAGGCCCTCCGCGAGGCAGGCATGGATCGCCCGGGCCGAGTGCAGGCACTCCGAGCCGCCACGGAGGATCACCGCGTTGCCGGCCTTGAGGCAGAGTCCCCCGGCATCGGCGGTGACATTGGGCCGGCTCTCGTAGATCACCCCGACCACGCCGAGCGGCGTGCGTACGCGGGCGATGTCCAACCCGTTCGGCCGCTGCCAGCGGGCGATCTCCTGGCCCACCGGATCACCGAGTTCGGCAATCGCCTCGAGGCTCGCCGCAATTCCCTCTATTCGCTGCGCATCGAGTGTCAGGCGATCGAGCATCGCCCTTGTCAGCCCCTTGGCCTCGCCGGCTGCCAGATCCTCTCGATTGGCTGCAATGATTGCCGGCACGCGGCCGCGCATCGTCCGGGCGGCTGCCTCTAGGGCCTCGTCCTTGAGGATCCGCGGCACCGTCGCCAAAATCGCGGCAGCAGCCCGCGCACGGCGACCCATGGCGTTCATGCTGTCGGCGAACTGGTTGGGGGCAGGGTGATCCTGCAGCGCGGTTGCCATTGTCGTTTCCCCTGGCGGCGTTGGTCTCGAAGCGCTCGAACGGGCTGGTTCGATAGCAGCAAAAGGCGGGGCGACGCCAGCCCCCGTCAATGCTTGGCAAGATAGGCGACGACCGCGCCGCGATTGGCCGCCAGGTTCTTGTAGACGAGCATCGCATCCGACAGTTCGCCAACTCGTGCCGCGAGTCTCGGCCCCAGCCCCGGTTCCTGGGCGATCTCGGCCAACGGCACGACGAAGCTGAGGATGGTGAAGAGCACGGCCCGGCTTTCGCGCAGCCGTGTCAGGGTCTGCCGCTCGACCCTGAGCCAGAGGCGCCGGCCGGCATCCTCCGGCGTCACGCGCGTCGGTGTCCGACGAAAAGCTTGGCTCGGTTGGTGCAGCACCGGGTCGTCGGTGATCGACCAGTTCGCCCGCCAGACCGGATGGCCCACGGCCAGCCGATCGAAAAAGAGCTGCACCGGCCGGCCGATCGCGGCCTCGAGCCCGGGCACCGGTGCATGGATCACGCCGATCGGCCGGCCGATCTTGTCGCCGAGACTCCAGCGCGAAGGAAAGGCGACGAAGGCGCCCACCAGCCGGGAGCCGTCGGGGCCGGCGAGCATCAGGCAGAGGTCCTCCTGCAGGGCGAGCCCCAATCTTGCGAGCGGGGCCTCGATCGTCGGATCGACCGTCACCGCCGGCTGGTATTGGGCCAGATGCGGCTCGAGGATCGTTGCGAGTTCTGCCGCAGCCGGCTCGCCCTCGGGCAGCAAGCGGTAGATGTCGGCCCCGGCAGCGAACAGTCGCCGCTTTTCGGCGGTCTCCGCCGCATGCTCGCCGGTGACCTGCAGCCAGTCCGCCGGATCGAGCGCGTGCAGCCCCATCGCGAAGCGCCACGGCTTG